>NZ_JAYKTX010000012.1:0-88049 GCF_036913615.1 Companilactobacillus miaonis
AGCTGATTAAGCGCTTACGCTCATCAGCGACTTAATTATTTTATCAAGCTGACAATAGTTTGTCAAGAACTTTTTAAAATAATTTTTCTAAGAATTTAATGAAAATAATCATTGAATTCTTAGCTTGTTGCTCTCAATGAGTCAACTTAATAATCATAACAAGTTCAAAACTCAATGTCAAGAACTTTTTAAAATTATTATTTCAACAATTTGATGAACAATCATCTAAACCATTGATACGTCGGCTCTACCGCGACAACAGGTAATATCTTACCGTTTCTGGTAAACCAATGCAAGTATTTTTTCATATTTTTTTGAAAAAGATCAATTTTCTTTGATTTTTTCAATATCCAAGACTTTATCGATCCAATCACTACTATAGAAGTCTTCTTCGTGAGTAACTAAGATCAATGATCCGTCATAGTTCTTTAAACCTTTACGTAAAGCAGCTTTACTCTCATCATCCAAGTGGTTGGTGGGCTCATCCATAAATAGAAAATTCGATGTATCAAACATCAAATCACCTAACTTAACCTTAGTCTGCTCCCCACCAGATAATGAACGTAATGGTGACATGATCTGTTGATTAGTGAGCCCAGTTCTAGCCAAAACGCGTCTAACGTCTTTTCCACCTTGGTCCGGATGCCTATCACTAATAAACTTAAACGGACTCTCTAAATTGTTTTCCCAAACTAAGTCTTGCTTAAAATAGCCAATCTTTGTAACTTCTGAGAAATCAAAATTACCTTCAATTGGTTGCAAGATTCCTAAGAGGGTTTTGATCAAGGTAGACTTACCTATCCCGTTGAATCCTTTGATAACCATCTTCTCACCACTAACAATTGAGAAATTCAAAGCCTTATCAAATAGAGCCTTACCATCATAACCAACTTTTAAATCATTTACCTCTAACATCATCCGTGAACTTGGAACTTCAATATATGGGAAGCCAAAACTTGAAACAGTTTTATTAGAAGGAGGAGTTAAAACGTCCATGTGAGCTAATTGCTTCTCCCTACTTTTAGCACTCTTCGATCTAGTACCAGCCTTAAACTTTCTAATATAAGCTTTAGTTTTAGCAATTTTTTCTTGTTGCTTAACATAAGCTTTCATATATGTTTCCTTATTAGCAGCCTTTTGCTTCAGAGCCTGTTTCAAAGAACCTGTATACTTCGTAATTTTACCGAACTCAAAATCAGCCACACAGTTGATGATTCGGTCCAAGAAGTTATAATCATGGGAAATAACAATGAAGGCACCATCAAAATCATTTAGATAATCTGCCAACCAGTCAATATGATTAGTATCCAAATAGTTAGTAGGTTCATCAAGTAGAATCATATCTGGCTTCTCCAAGAGGATTTTTGCCAAAATAATCTTTGAACGTTGGCCACCACTTAATTTGGAAACATCATGGTCATATCCAATCGCATCTAATCCCAAACCAGTGGCAACTTGTTCGATCTTTGTGTCGATCTCATAGAAGTCGTTAGCATCTAAGATTTCTTGAAGTTTTCCAGCCTTTTCCAAATCTTCATCATCGGGATTATTCATGTAAATCTGATTTAACTGTTCACTTGTTTCATATAATTTTGAAAATGCTGTTTGCAGATACTCAAAAATAGTCATCCCCGCAGCAAGTTTAGCTTGTTGGTCCAAATAACCAATCGTCAAATGTTTCTTCCAGGTTATTTTTCCTTCATCCGGTTCAATCTGACCGGTCAAAATCTTAATGAAGGTACTTTTGCCGACCCCATTTTGACCAATGATCCCCAAATGGTCTTCTTTATTCACTTGTAAATCTGCCGAATCGTACAATCTTTTATCTAAGAATTGTTGTGTCAATCCGTGTACTTCTAAAACACTCATATTTCTCTCCTTAAAAACAAACAAAAGACTGAAACTATCTGTCTCAGCCTTCAAAATTGGGATTTTCCCATTATTTAGATATCTTAATAGCCACCATAACCGCCGTTAGACGATCCTGAATTTGATCCATAAGATCCTGAGTTAGAACTACCATATCCATAAGAACTGGAACTAGATCCACTTCCATAACTTGAATTACTACTATTACCATATGTATTAGTAGATTTAATCGAAGTGGAGTAGTTTTGTGTTTGATTACCAGTGTAATTAAACGAGAAACCTAATTTTTCATTATACGCGTTTAATTTAGTTTCTCTATTATTTAATTGTTCTTCTGATAGGCCTAGTTCTTTTCTTATCTTATTAGATACTCGACGCAACTCTTTAGTTGAAGCAATTTCATAAGATGATCCATTGATCATTGAGCCATATCCTTGTACGTGATCAGAACCAATGCTACCCGCGGCACCACGATAATTTAAGAATAATGATTGCATATCATTAAAGCTCAAATTAGTTGTCATTGAACTAGAAATACTATCCAAGACTTTTTGGTAATGGGTAAAGGTACTTGCACTAGCTGCACTCTTAATAATTGCCTTGATAACTTGACGTTGACGTTTTTGGCGACCATAGTCACCTTCTGGATCTTCATAACGCATTCTAGAATAGTCTAGAGCCTGCTTACCATTTAAATGCATCTTACCTTTTTTGAAATGTGATTCCTTTTCACCTGTATCACCATACGAGAAACTAAACGGTACGTCAACATCTACGCCTCCAACTGCATTGACGATTTTCTTCAATGAGTTGAAATCAACCTTAATGTAGTAATCTAACGGAATGTTCAAAAGCTTTTCAGTCGTAGCTAAGGCACTCTCTTCGTTACCGATATTATAAGCTGAATTTATTTTTTGAATTTTCTTTGTATTATTAGTTGAACTCTTCCAAATTTGAGCCATTGTATCACGAGGTACTGAAGTCATTGTAGTTTTTTCAGTCTTAGGATTGACCGTCACGACGATCATCGTATCTGAATTACCACGATAATTACTTTGATTATCACGGACACCATTATCAGTTGTATCAACACCTAGTAACAAAATTGAAACTGGCTTTTTATCCTTAATTTTAGTTGATACTTTACCATCAATAGCTTTATATGTTTTTCCCAGAGACTCTTGAGTTTGCGAATAAATCCGAAAGCCATACGCTCCAATCACAAAAGCCGCCAATAAAACAATTAATCCTAAAATTTTTAAAAGCGGATGCTTGATTTTTCTACTACTGTTATTCGACGCTAAAGCACTATTACGTGTTTTTTTTCGCCGACCTCGCATATTGTTGTTATTATTCATAGTTAACTCCATTAATTACTATCTAATCATTATCATTATATATAGATAGTCCACAATTATACAGCGAAAATTCAATCTGTAAAATGAATTTATTCTTCAACCGTATTTCTAAATTATAATTTTTTGATTTTATCTGTCAATTTCATAAAAAAATTTTTATTAAAAAATAACTCTAAGATATTTTGTGAAAAATATCTCATTATTACCGCTCTATACCTCATATTTTTCCTGTATAATCAAAATCGTAGGAGGATTTGATTATGTCAGATGGAAAAAATGCAAAGACTTTCCGATGGTGGAATATAGCCTTACTAGGCTTTACCACTGTTTGGGGACTAAACAACGTTATCAATAACTTTGCTAATCAAGGCTTAGCTGTTGTAACATCTTGGATTTTAATTATGGTTCTTTACTTCGTTCCATACACTTTAATGGTGGGACAATTGGGATCAGCTTTCCAAGAAGAAAGTGGTGGTGTCAGTTCTTGGGTCAGAGCCCTTTCAAATAATAAACTAGCTTACTTTGCGGCTTGGACTTACTGGGTAGTTCATGTACCTTACTTAGCCCAAAAGCCACAAATTATTATGGTTAGTTTGAGTTGGTTATTCAAGGGCAATGGTTCATTCGTTAATGAAACATCTCCATTTCTCGTTCAAGGCTTAAGCTTGATCATCTTTCTTGTCTTCGTTTGGGTGGCAAGTAAAGGTGTCGCAACATTGAATAATATAGGTAGTATCGCCGGGATTGCTATGTTTACTATGTCAATGTTGTTCATTATTTTAGGAGTTAGTGCTCCATTTATCACTCATGTCCAAATTGCTACACCAAACATGACTGATATCCACACATATATACCGAAATTCGATTTCCAATACTTTACAACTATTTCAATGTTAGTTTTCGCCGTTGGTGGTTGTGAAAAAATTTCACCATACGTTAATAAGACTAAGAACGCCTCACGAGAATTCCCACTAGGAATGATCATCTTAGCCGTTATGGTTGCTGTTTCAGCCGTTTTAGGTTCATTTGCAATTGGTATGATTGTTAATTCTAATCATATTCCTGAAGATTTGATGGCTAATGGTGCTTACCAAGCCTTCCAATTCTTAGGTCAAAGTTTCCACGTTGGTAATTTCTTCGTTTGGGCTTTTGCGATTACAAATACTTTAACCAGTGCCGCAGCGCTAGCAATTTCAATCGATGCACCACTTCGTATGCTTTTAGGAGATGCTGATGCAAAATTCATCCCTAAAGCTCTTTCTAAGAAAAACGAACATGGTGTTGCTATCAATGGTTATAAATTGACTGCTGTACTAGTTTCTATTCTTATCATTGTGCCTGCACTAGGTATCAATGGTATGAACGATTTATATAACTGGTTGCTAAATCTTAATTCAATTGTTATGCCTATGCGTTATCTCTGGGTATTCTTTGCCTTCATGATGCTATCCAAACAAATGGACAAATATCAATCAGATTATATGTTTGTTAAAAACAAGGCCATTGGTTTTGGTTTAGGCCTCTGGACATTCTTCTTAACAGCTTTTGCATGTATCATGGGTATGGTTCCTAAGATGGATATGGCTAAAGATCCATCATCATGGTGGTTCCAATTAGCTCTAAACATCATTACACCACTTGCCTTGATTGCATTGGGATTGATTCTTCCAGCTATCGCAAAGAGAACTAATCCAGTGGAAGATTTTAAATAAGAAACCTTAAAAGAAACTAAAAAACTGAAAAGTTTTTTGGTTTTTTTTGTTTGTTAAGTATGCCGTCCTCCATAGCAAAGCCGATTTTGGCTGGAACGTGATGGGCCGACTTGAAGCCTTTTTCAAGACCGGAAAAAGTCTCCAAGCTCGACAAGTGCCAAGTCAAATTTCAACACTGAGCCAAATCAGCTTTGCTATTCCGGACTGAATTTCACTTCCTTTAGCTATTTTCTTTCCATTCATTTAGGAGTCCTAATTCTATTCATATATGATGCTTGATATTTTATAGTTGTATTGTTTTCCTTATTCAAAATAGAAATATGTACAGTATAAAAAAGAAGACATCGCTAGTTTGTTGCAATTTGCTGCATCTCTAGTAATGTCTTCTATTATTTTTTATAAAATTTTACTAACCTAAATTCAAATGAGCATAACGTATCCAGACTATAAATCAGTTCAACACTTAATCCAAATAGACATAATATCCCCTTCAGAATTCACTAAAATACTGCATAGATTTGAACTCCAGTCCGGAGTAACAGCTCTAGGAAATGCTCAGCCGTGAAATTCTTGTTAATGCTTTAGCATTTACAAGAAGACCAATCTTGGAGACAATTCCCGCTTTTGGAATTGGCTTCAAGTTGCGTCCACAGCGTTCCAGCGTTTCCCAGAGCTGTTGCGGAGGACGGCATCCAAACCTCTATTCAGTAACCATCTGATCACGATACAATCCAGCATAGAAGCCATTTTCTTTCAATAGATCTTCATGATTACCTTGCTCAATAATTTGACCACTCTTTAAAACAACAATCTTATCAGCATTTAAGATTGTCTTGAGACGATGGGCAATAACAAAGCTCGTCCTTCCTTGAATAACTCGATCCATTGCTGCTTGAATATTAGCTTCTGTAACAGTATCAACATTTGACGTTGCTTCATCTAATATCAATAATTGCGGATTAGTCAAAATCGTTCTAGCAATTGACATCAATTGTTTTTGTCCCGCTGAAAAGATGCTTTGTTCATCGGAAACTTTTGTCTGATATCCATCTGGTAAACTAGCGATGAATTCATGAATATTGGCTTGTTTAGCTGCATCAATCACCCGATTCATATTCGCATCAGGATCACCAAAGCGAATGTTATCAGCGATTGTCCCGGAGAATAATTGTGGATCTTGTAAGACGATTCCGACATTTTTACGTAAATTCTTCAATGAGAAATCACGAATATCTACGCCATCGATAGTAATTGATCCACTGTCAACATCATAAAAACGATTCAACAAGTTCATGACGGTGGTCTTTCCTGAACCAGTCGGTCCAACTAAAGCAACCATTTCGCCCTTGTGAACTGAAATTGACACACCATGGAGAATTTCTTTACCTGGCAAATAACTAAAGTGAACATTGGAAATTTCTAGTTCTTTTTTGATACCTGGCAAATCTTTTCCATCCACTGGGGTAACTTCATCAGGTTGTCTTCTAACTTCATCGACACGCCGAGCTCCGGTAATGGCTAATTGAATCATCCCGTACAAACTAGTCAATGACATAATTGGTTGATAGTATTGTTGGGCATAATTGACAAACACTACTACTAAGGCCAAGGCAGCTCCAGTTGATAAAGTACCGTTTAAGGCGAACCACGAACCGAAGAAAATGACAATAGCTGTATTTAACAATGACATCCCTTGCATCAACGGATTCAATACACCTGACCAAATCTGACCAGACATGGCTGATTTTCTAACTTTTTCATTATGTTTCTTAAAGCCTTTAATCGAATCTTGTTGCAATCCATTAGTGATGATGACTTTTTGAGCTGTAACTTGTTCATTAATATAACCATTCAAAACTCCGATATCATCTTGTTGGTTATTAACAGCGACACCAGCTTTTTTCATTACAAATCCAGCTATGATCAAGGCAACTGGTGTTGAAGCCATCGTTACCCAAGCCATGGTCGTATTTTGATTAAACATAACAATCAATAGACCAATAAATTGAGCTACTGCTAAAAATATTTCAATCAAAGCTTGATTCAAAGCATTGAAAATATTATCCAAATCGGAAGTATATCTAGCCAAGATATCTCCATCACTGTGTTGATCAAAATATTGAACTTTCATTCGTTGCATTTTTCTAAATAAACCGACACGCATAGTTCCGGTTGAGTAAGCTGTTATTCTAGCTAAAATCCAACTGGAAATTAACAAAGTTGAAGCATCACCCAAATAAAGTCCTAAATAAATCAATAACGTTTTATGGAAACTTCCTAAACTAGCTTGGGAACGTGTCGCTGTATCGCCCCATTGTTGTAAATAAGTTGTTAATTCTGAAACTGCTCGTCCTAAATAAGTTGGGGCGATTACGATACAAGCAGTTGAAATACCGATTAAAATTGACGTCATTAAAAAGCCAAACCAGTATTTCTTTAAATAATGCCAATAGTATTTACCGGCGTTTTTCAAATCACTCATTACATTGCCCCCTCTCTAGCTTTTTGGGTCGTGTAAATCTTTTGATAAATTGGATTATTTGCGACCAGTTGTTTGTGATTTCCATTACCCACAACTCGACCATTGTCCATTACCAAAATTCGATCTGCTCGTAAAATTGAAGAAATTTTTTCAGCAATCACGACAGTTGTAGTCTTCTTTAAATCACGGTCTAAAGCTTCCTGAACTAATTTTTCTGACTCAGCATCCAAAGCTGAAGTTGCATCATCCAAAATCAGGATTTTTGGCTGAGCAATAATTCCTCGAGTGATTGAGAGACGTTGCTTTTGACCACCAGAGAAATTAGATGAACGTTCCTCAACTGGTGCGTCATATGTTTGTGGCAAACGTTCGATAAATTCCGCCGCTTGAGCAATATTTGCGGCCCATTGCATTTGTGGCAAAGTTGCATCAGGTTTAACTTGTTGTAAGTTATTTGAAATTGTTCCTGAGAATAATGTAGAACGTTGCAACACGTAAGCTACAGTATTACGCAAAGTACTTTCTGAGAGCTGTTTAACGTCTTTTCCACCAACTTTGACAACACCTGAATCAGGATCATAAAGTCGTGCGATCAATTGAGCTAAAGTCGTCTTCCCAGAACCGGTGGCACCAACGATACCAATCATTTCACCAACATTAACTTTAAAACTAATATCCTTTAAAGTTGGTGCATCATCCCCTGGATATGTGAAAGTAACATGATCAAACTCGATATCACCTTCTACTGGATTTTTATCTCCTTCTACATAAACCATACTTGGCTTAGTTTCCAACACTTCACCAATTCTTCCGAGTGAAATATTAGCTCTAGAAGCGGCAATCATTAGGAAACCACCGTTGATTACCGCAAATAAAATTTGCATTAAATATGAAATAAAACTAGTGATAGCAGCTAAGTAAGTCGGATGAACTGTGATATTTTGACCAACGATATAGACCGCTATAACGACGGCAATATTAGCTGTTAAGAAGAAAGCCGGCATCAAAATAGCAAAATTATAACCAATTTTGGCCGTAACATCAGTCAATCGATCAGAAGCCTTAGAAAATTTAGCAATTTCTTGAGGTTCTTGAACAAATGACTTTACTACTCGAATCCCCATCAAATTCTCTCGAGCAACGGTATTGACATCTTCAATATCCTCTTGAGTTTGAGCAAAATAATCACTCATCTTCTTATATGAATACCAACTGACACCTAAAACGATAACCATCATACCAAGCAAGACCCACCACTGTTGTGGCATTGTAATCATAGCCAGTGCGAAGGCTCCAATGAACAACAATGGGATTCGACTAACTTGTTGAAACGCCGCCATAACGATTTGTTGAACTTGATTAATATCATTAGTCATTCTGACAACTAAATTTGAAGCTGAAAACTTCTCAACATCCGCATAGGCAAATTTTTGAACTTGCTTATAAAGATCCGCTCTTAGATCAGTCGCTACACCTAAAGCAACATGAGCGGAATAAATTGTATTAATTACTCCAGAGATGATCCCGACGATTGCTAAAATAATCAAAACAATTCCTTGTTTGATAATCGTCGTCTGATCTCCTTTTAAAATGGCATTCATTATTACTTGTAATAATCGCGGCTGCCAAAGTGTCGCGAAGACCAAAGCAATAACTGATATCAGCGCTATATAAACATCTTTGCGATAGCGCTTAATGTACGGCATTAAAACCTTCATAGTATCCCTCCCTCATTCTCTATTCAGTTAAAAAAAGACAAGATGTCAGTAGTATTAACTACTAGCATCTTGTCTAGCCACATGGGCCCTCCGATGAAACAAAACTGAATTGAAACTTTAACTGCAATAGTACACTGATTGAAATTTTAATTCAACTATATTACTCAAATATATATAAATACTTTAGTCAGAGTTATCACTTGAGGTTTCGACATTGATTTTAACGTCATCAACCTTGCCACCGTAACTTCTAATTTCATTCATAATATCAATTAATTTTTGCTTTTGATCGGCTTTATCAGAGTCATTATTCTTATAAGCCTCTTTAACCTTTTGTAACTGTGCATTGTATTGTGGCATCAATTTGTCAACCATGGCCTGGCGCTTTTGTTCACGTTGTGTCTCAATGGCTTCTTTTTCTTCTTCATATTTAGCGATCTTCTTATTGTCCTTGGCTGTTGCAAACATGGCCTGACTCAAATTTAGTTCCTTTTGCAATTGCAAAATTTGTTGATTAAAGTCATTTTTAGCAGACTGACGTTTAACATTCGCGTTCAAATAACGGATCTTCTGTAACTCACTTAATTTCTTATTATACTGTGCTTCCTTAGTGATTGGTGTATCACTGTATTTATCAATAGCCGCCTGTACTTTATCTTCACGCTTGTATTCCTCTTTCTTTGTTAGGTGATAGATAATTCGATAGTCGAGATTATACAATCGATTAGCATTTTTATCAGTTTGTTCCTTAGTGTATTTGGCAAAATCGGTGTCGATAATATCTTGAATACTTGGATGTTCATTTTTATCATCAACGGTCAATTTATTCCCGTCAACATCAATTGTATCTGGTTTCTTAAAGTTAACATCCTTTTGCTTTAACTGATCTACCAAATATTCTCCTTCAGCTTTAAAGGTCTTCATCGACAACCCTTGTTCTGTACTTGTCAAAGAAGATGGGATGTCATTACCAGTCCAGTTAGCAATCGTAAAGGTTGGTGTCATCCCGACAAAATACGAATCCTTTGTATCATCACTGGTACCAGTCTTTCCGGCCGTATACTTATAGTTATCCAAAGCAGCAGCTTTACCAAGACCATCACTGATGACTGATTGCATCGTATTGATCATCATATAACTAGCATTCTTCGTATAAACTGATTTCTTCATATGAGTATTCTGATAAATATAGCGATTATTATCGTTGTCATAAATACTACTCAAATTACTAGGATGAATGAATTGGCCTCCTCGAGAAAATGAACTGTAAGCCGAGGCCATTTCAGTCGTTGTCGTACTAAATGTTCCCAAAGCAGCAATTGCATTCCTATCTTCAACTGGACGTAAATTAGCAAATTCCATCTTAGCTAAATCATCATAAAAACTGTAGTTAGTGTCTTGTAACGCTAATTTATAAGCAATTGTGTTGATAGAATTCTCCAAAGCATGACGAATCGTTGTCTTGCCTGTATAGCCACTATACCAATTGTGAACATTACCAACAGCCGAATCGATGACTGTACTTTGAGGTAGATATCCTCGCTCAAAAGCTGGTGCGTAAGCTACTATTGGTTTAGCAGTTGACCCAGGTTGACGGTAACCACTTATCGCACGATTAACTTGATCACCACTAGTGGTTCGCCCTCCAACTATCGCTATAACGTCACCCGTTTTATTATCTATAACGGTACTTGAAACCTGTGGAGCTAGCTTTCCATGAGCATCACGCCCAGTGTAGGATTGGTAAGTTTTATTAACGATACTTTCGATCTGTTTTTGGACGTCCATATCAATCGTTGTGCGAATCGTATAGCCGCCTTCCATTAATTGACCACGAGCACGAGCAGCCTCTTGGGTATAACTGGCATCATACTTCTTTCTGGCAGCTTCATTTTTAAAAGCATACTGCATCGTAAAACCAGACGACTTCATTAACTCTTCAGTTGCATTGAAGACAGCATAATTTAGAGCATAGTTATTAGAAACATCGTTGTCATATTTCTTCTGATTAATTTTTAATCCCAGTGGTCTTTGACGGGCCGTTTGATAAGTCTTTTTAGAAATAAGTCCTCGTTGATAAAAGATATACAGAATCATGTTTCGACGTTTAATTGTCCGCTTTGGCGCACTAACTGGATCATAGTAGACCGGATTGTTAGGAATTCCTACCAAAACAGCTATTTTATCGATTGATAAATCATTCTGATTTTGGGAAAAGTAATAATCAGCTGCCGCACTAAAGCCATAAGAACTGTGTCCCATATAAACATTGTTGATATAAAATTCTAAGATTTGTTGTTTTGTAAACTTCTTTTCTAGTTGCTGGGCAATAACCATTTCTTTTAGTTTCCGCGTCAGGTTTTGAGACTGGTCTTGCAAGATGACGTTCTTAACTAGTTGTTGTGTCAGAGTCGATCCACCTTCAGTCCGACGATGCAACAATGTCGAAACTGTTGAACGAAGAATCGCATACATATCAACCCCATGATGGATGTAGAAACGTTGGTCTTCTACTTCAACTAATCCCTTTTTAATTCTCGGGTTAATATCATTTATCGATGTATAATTAGAACTTGACTGTGACAATTTCTTCAGTTCTTTACCGTTACGGTCGTATATAACGGTGGCGTTTTTGGGATGAAAGTCTGAAGCCTTCAAACCTTGACTATATGAATAACCATCTGCAATCGTATTTTTTATTTCATAACCATATTTTAACCAGAAGCTCAAAACACCAATAACGATTAAAATTACTAAGGTTAAGAGAATCCATGGCCATTTTCGTCTTTTTTTAGTTACCTTTTGATGTAACCCTATTTTTTTACGCATAATAACCTCTAATTAACATAAAATGTTATTCCCGTCGAAAGTTTATTCATCAATTCTGCCAAATCACTACTACTGATTTGTAAGCCTTGATTATAACTGGCTCCACTACTACTATAAATAAATCCTAAACTGGAGTTATTCGTGAAGTAAATTGATTTATTCAAATCGGGATTGTTCTTGATCCAAAAGACTGGTGTTGCCGAATTATAGTCGGCCGTCGTATTATCCGGATCAGTTACATCTAGCTTTTCTAATCCATCATCATCGGCATTTGTGACGTATTGTCCAAAATTACTGTTGTTAGGGTCCGTTATAACGGCATCGGTCGATCCATTATTAACTAACTTCTTAACAGTGTATTTTCCAGAACTTACTTGTGAATTTGTGACACTTATATAGCCATCTTCAGTCACATATTTACCATTCATTTTTGTCATTAAAGCCAATTTATTAGAACTAGTGTTGTAATAGAGGACATATTTACCGGTAATACCTGCTTGTGTTAATTCGTCAGCCGCTGAGCTTGAGAATTGTAAGCTTGAAACAATATCGACTTGAGCCGGAGTGTATTTTTGTGTTAAAGGTGCATCCCGCAAAGCTTCTAATTCTTGTTTTACAGCTGCTACACGACTACTTTCACTTTGATGGTTGGAGAAATACTGGTCCATTTTTTGTGTTGCTTCAGACCAGCGATTTTTAACAGTTTTATTCTTGATCAACTTGTAATAAGTATTGACCATTGAAACTTTTTTAAAATTAAGACTATCATTGTCATTATTGAAAGCTTGCCACGTTTTGTCTAGATACTTATCAGCATCTTCAGTTTGCTCAAACCAAATTTGAATCGTATCCAATCGATTACGTAATTTTTGGTATACGTCTTGATTTTTCTCTTTTAATAACGTTTTATCCAAACCATCAATTTCAGAGGCTGTAACGCCGTCACGGTAATTACTTTTACCATCGTATAAGTCAGCGACATCTTTTTGACGGTCTTTCCGAGCTTGAATATTTTTTTTGAGTTGTCCAAATCGATCAATGTTTTCAGTCGTGATAATATCGTGTCCATCACTGGCTTTAATTACTTTACCAATGAAGTTTAAAGTCGGATAATCTATTTTAGTCTTGAGAACTTCTAATTCTTTATCTTGATATTGACTAGAAATTTTGGAAGTCACGACTGCATTAACGACTCCTCTTGAGAGCATAATGAAGAAAATGACAGCTGTGATTGCACCAATAATGCCAGCACTCAATAGTAAGTAGTGTTCTTTACTTTTTAAAACTTTCTTATCTTTCATTATTTTCCCCAAATACTTAGTTCATCTTGTTATTATTATATTAAATTAACGTGCAAATAAAGGGTGTATATTTTGAAAAAATTAAACAAAAAATATATTAAATGGCTCGTTATCCTACTGATCCTCATAATGATCGTTATGAGTTATGCCTTTAATCTCGGTAAAATTAAGGATAAGACTGTTGACGCCTTGGCCCAGATCACGATTCCATTTTCACTGATCGTCAATCCTAAGAATATCGACGAAGATATTGCCCCTAAAGGTATCTCTTTAAATGATGGTGACATGAGTCAAAAGAAACAGCAAGCAATAAATCTCGTCAGTAAACTCAATGATGACTATCATAATACAGACGAGTTAAGTTTTTTATCTAATGATCAAGAAAAAGCTTTACAAAAAAAGGTTCATCAAAAACCACATCGTTATATCACTAATTTGACCTTATTAAACTTCGGTCGTGATACTCATGGTAAATACATCACCATCAGTTGCAACCGTTACGATGATACTAAAAATATCGTCAGTTACCGCTATCGTCTATATTATAAAGATGACAGTGTTACTTCGGCTAAATATCTCAATCAAAAAAATAATCAGTACCCACCACAATACGTTCTAGATAATATTGATTTAGGCAAAGCTGGTGTTGATTCGGCTCAAAATTTCCTGCAACGACTCAAAACAGCAATTATCAATTCTAACTTGACTGCCACTAATGCTACTGATCCGGGCAATTTCAATCAAATCTCAATTAATTTAGGATTGAACCCGGACAAGAGTAATACGGGACTATTCCAATTAGCCAAGAATTCTAATTCGCGTGTCAGTAATTTCAATGTCATCGGTTATCAAATTTCCGACGTGCCAAGATATTCAAGGTTTTATTTGAAACAATTGAGTAAGGACAAATCCTATTACTACACTTTAACTTATAGTCGTAATAGTAGTCGTTTCATCAATTTTCAGAAAGGTATCATTTCAACTGACGATCAAAATAAATAATTTTCATGAAAAAAGCAAGCAACCTATTTGGCTGCTTGCTTTTTTTCGTTGTTGATTAAAATATCATCAATAATGTTCTGAAGTGAAATCTGGGCCATGCTATTTTCGGCATCGGATTGAACTTTTTCATAAGCTTTAGTCAACGTCTTTTGAATATTGCCGCCAACGATACACTTAGGGTTGGTCTTTTCATCAACATGCAAGAGGTTATGATTGTCCTCAATTGATCGATAAATATCCAATAAACTAATTTTACTAGCATCTCGACTAAGTTTGGGGGCGATTTTCCCCGGTTGACTCATTAACAAACCAGATTTTTTCAATCGCGCCATCATACGTCTAACTAAACTAGGATTCGATTCAATACTACTGGCAATCGCATTGCTGGATAAATCCCCATCTCGACAAATATCAACGTAGGCCAAGATATGAACACCATCACTTAATTTGCTTGAATATTTCATTTTTTCTCCTCCCAGTAATTACTAACTAATATCATATGACATTTTACCGGTCGATAACAATTATTTCTCATTAATTACTGATTTAATTGCTTCGGGCAAAGCAGTTAATGGACGTCCTAAAACGTTTGGTAAGTCATCGCTATCCCCATCGAGATTCCCATCACGAATGAGTTCCTGGATAGAAACAACGATTTCAATTACTGCTTCATCCATTCCACTATCTTTTAAAGCGTGACGCAAGTCTTCAATACTTAATGAAACTATTTTAAACTTGGAGGCAATATTTTGAGCTAGTTCTTGATAGGTACGGGGTTTACCTGCAAATTCATAGATTTCTTTAGTATCTTTCATAACTAACACTCTGGCAGCGGCTTCTGAATATTCGTCTTCTAAGGCCCATCCAACACGACCATCTCCTGCTGCGTAAACGAAATCTTGATGATTAACAGCTGCTTTGATCTTGTCAGCATCATTCTCTAAATACCAATTATTTCTCAAAAACGAATACTTGAGGCCACTGTTTTTGATCATCTTTTCAGTAGCTTTGTGGTCATCCGCTAGTGGAGCTGTAGCTCGATCAGCGTGATAAAAACTAGTGTAGGCAATGTATTTTACACCAGCATTTTTAGCTGCGGTTACGATATTTTGATGCTGAACTTGTCGTGTCACTAGTCCTCCCGGTTGGGATGAAACAAATAATAATTTGTCGACGCCTGTAAGAGATTCTTCCAACTGTTGGGGATTAGTATAGTCACCAGGAAGGATTCTTACTTCTTTTGGGAATAATTCTTCAGCTTTTTTTGTATTGCGAGCTAAGGCGATTATTTGGTCGTTGGGAGCTAATTTTAGTAATTGTTTGATAGCGTTTTGTCCAAAATGGCCGGTTGATCCGGTTACTGCGTATGTTGTCATATTTTTACCTGCTTTCTTGATTCGAATTGGATTAAATTGATGTTACTTTTTTATTAACTTGTTGTTTTTATAATAACATGTTTTGGGATTTTGGGTATTAAAAAAGCATCGAAGAGTTGTTTGGGCTCTTGGATGCTTTTGGGAATTATGTTCTATTTTTTTATTGGTGTGGTTCTTTTGGGTTATAACCATGGTTCTATGCGGAATAGCTAAAACGCGTTCCGCAGGCCAGGACTCGGGACATATAGCTACGCTTCCCAAATCATCCGCAAAATGCGCGGATAATTCGTGAAGCTAGGCTATCTGCCCGAGTCCTAAGCGGGTCTGCTACACGCTCTATCAAAAACGCGTTCCGCAAGGGCAACTCCCTCCGAGATAACAAAATTTCCCAAATCACCTGCAAAGTGCGCAGGCAATTTGTGAAATTACGTTATCCTCCGGGAGCTGACCGCCCCTGCTACACGCTCTATCTCCAGACATCATTAACTTCAATTGTCTGTTCTCTATCTGGTCCAACTGAAACTGTGGCGTACTCTACTCCCAATTGGTCTTTGATAAAGTCTAGATAATCGATGGCTGCTTGTGGTAGATCTTTTAATGACTTGGCTTGTGTCATATCTTCTGTCCAGCCTGGGAAGGTCTTGTAGACTGGTTTACATTTTGCTAAGACGTTCAAGTTGGCTGGATATTCGTCGATGATCTTACCATTTAGATCATAGCCGGTGCAGACTTTGATTTCTTTTAAGCCTGTTAGGACATCTAAACAGTTAAGTGATAGGTGAGTTACTCCTGAAACGTTACATGAATGTTTCAAAACTACTAAGTCGATCCAACCGACACGTCTTGGACGATGTGTTACGGTTCCATATTCGTGACCGGCTTCTCTTAGAAAGTCACCTGTTTCATTGATTTGTTCAGTTGGGAATGGGCCGGCACCAACTCTTGATGTATAGGCCTTAACTACTCCAATAACTTTATCGACCAATGGAGCACCAATTCCGGCACCAGTAGTAACACCACCAGCTGGATTAGATGAAGTTACATATGGATAAGTACCATGGTCGATATCGAGCATGATTCCTTGTGCCCCTTCAAATAAAACGTTTTGACCATTCTTTAATTCACGATTTAAATAGGCAGATGTGTCGATTACACGGTCTTTTAAGTCTTGTCCAATTTGATAATACTTTTCGAAAATATCATCGAATTTCATTGGTTCAACACCGTAGATCTTAGTAAATAGTTCATTCTTTTGCTTAAGATTTTGTGTCAAAAGTCCTTTGAATAGATCTTTGTCCAAAATATCAGCCATTCTAATACCGACACGTGATGCTTTATCAGTATAAGCAGGTCCAATTCCGCGATTAGTTGTACCAACTTTAGAATCACCTTTAGCCTTTTCTTGGCATTTATCTAATTCAATGTGATAAGGCAAGATCAATTGAGCACGGTTAGAAATCTTCAAATTAGTCGTATCGACACCTTGTTCATGCAGACGTCCTAATTCTTCTTTTAGTGATTCAAGATTTAAAACAACACCATTTCCAATAACACTAGTCTTATCTGGATACAAAATTCCTGATGGGACTGATCTTAACTTGTAAACGTGATTATCGATATTCAAAGTGTGTCCTGCATTATCTCCACCTTGATAACGGGCAATAATGTTAGCTTCACCACTGAAATAATCGGTAATCTTACCTTTACCTTCGTCGCCCCATTGGGTACCTACTACAACAACTGTCGTCATATCTTCTACACCTACACTATTTAATTTTCTGGAATATTCGCTATTGATGAAAACTTATTATAAGACTTCACAAACAATAGTTTAGCAGTTCCACGAGGACCTGAACGGTTTTTACTGATAATTACTTCAACTTCACCAACATCTTGGTCCTCTGGTTCCTCTTGATTATCGTTGTCATCCCCGTCTTCATCACGATAATAATCATCACGGTAAAGAAAGGCAACGATATCCGCATCCTGTTCAATTGAACCAGATTCACGGATATCTGACAACATTGGTCTTTTATCTTGACGCGCTTCAACTCCACGAGAAAGCTGTGATAGCGCAATTATTGGTACGTGTAATTCTTTTGCTAATTTTTTCATCCCACGAGAAATTACTGAGACTTCTTGTTGGCGATTTTCTTGGCCAGTTCCTTCGATCAACTGCAAATAATCGACAATGACTAAATCTAATTTGCCACTTTCTTTCAAAAGCCTGCGACACTTCGATCTGATTTCAGCCATTTTCACACCTGGAGTATCGTCAATATAAACATTAGTCCGTGACAAACTACCCATGGCAACAACCAAACTGTTCCATTGGTTTTCGTCCAATTTACCAGTTCTTAGTGAATTGGCATCGATGCTACCTTCTGAACAAAGCATCCGGTTAACCAATTGTTCAGCCCCCATTTCTAGGGAAAATATGGCTACAGTAGCATTAGATTTAGTAGCTGCATTTTGGGCTAAGTTCAAAGCAAAAGCAGTTTTACCAACACCAGGACGAGCTGCTAAAATAATCAATTCATCCTTGTGCAAACCAGTCGTCATCGCATCGAGGTCTTTATAACCCGTTGATAAACCAGTAACTTCACTATCCTGGTCATAAAGCTTATCAATTTCTTCAAATGAAGACTTAACAACATCAGAGATTCTCCGAAAACCTTTGTGATTTCTATTTTCAGATACATCCATAATATCTTTTTCCGACTGATCGATAATGCTGTCGACGTCTTCATCTTCATCGAAACTTCTCGTAACGATTTTCGTCGCTGCATTGATCAAACGCCGCAAAACTGATTTATTTTTGACGATTTTGGCGTAATAAACAGTATTGGCTGCAGTCGGAACTGAGTTAGCTAATTCAGCTAAGTAACTAACTCCGCCAATATCTTCAATCTGATTTTGACGATCGAGTTCATTTTGAACGGTCACGACATCGACTGGCTGTTCTTCATCGTTTAAATTCATCATCGCTTGGAAAACTAATTGATTAGCGTGTTGATAAAAATCATCCGCTTCAACGTATTCCATCGCTTCAACCAAAGCATCTTGACTTAGAAAAACCGCTCCTAATACGGCTTGCTCAGCATCCTTATCATTGGGCGGTATTCTTGAAGTTATATCGTTATTCATTTATATCCTACTTCTTTTCAGCAACGTGAACTCTTATGGTAGCTTCTACACCCTCAAACAACTTAACTGGTACATTTATGTATCCAAGGGACTTGATACCATCAGAGAGCTCCATTTTATGCTTATCAACTTTAATTTTGTATTGCTTATCCATCTCGTCAGCAATCTTCTTGGTTGTTACTGAACCAAATAGTCGACCATCAGCACCAGACTTAGCTAAAACTTCAACGACTGTCTTGTCGTCTTCAATCTTTTGTTTCAAAACTTTAGCTTCTGCTTTTTGAGCTTCATAGTCTTTTTCTTCACGCTTTTGTTCGGCATTTAATTTAGCAATGTTGGCTTTAGTAGCTTCAATAGCTTGCTTGTTCTTCAACAAGAAGTTTTGTGCATACCCTGTTGCAACATTTTTAACTTCGCCTTTTTTACCTTTACCTCTAACATCTGTTAGGAAAATAACCTTCATAATACTCCTCCTTTATTTCTGAGCAGATTCCGTTAGTACATCGATCAATTGTTTCTTTGCGTCCTCAACAGTTGTATCGGCAATCTGCGTGGCAGCATCAGACAAGTGTCCTCCACCACCAAGTTTTTCCATAATTACTTGAACATTAACATTACCTAGACTCCGAGCTGAAATTCCGACTCGTGAATCTGGACGTTTGCTGATAACAAACGAAGCCTCAACATTATCTAATGATAACAATGTATCCGCTGCTTGGGCAACAATAACTGGATCATACGATTTGTCTTCTTCACCAAAGCAGACTGCCATATTACCATTAACCATCGTAATTGTCTCAATTAAGTGATTTCTCTGAATGAAGGAATCAATATTCTCTTTTAAGACATTTTGAATGACTGTTTCGTCAGCACCAACTGAACGTAAGTAACTAGCTGCATCAAAGGTTCTTGTACCTGTCCGCAATGAGAATGACTTCGTATCAACAGTAATACCAGCCAAAAGTGCAGTTGCTTCAATCTTTTCAATTGCCTTTTTATTCTTAGGTTGATATTCCAACATCTCAGTAATCAATTCACTTGTTGAAGAAGCATATGGTTCAATGTAAGTTAACATTGGATTCTCAGGGAATTCTTCACTTCTTCTGTGGTGATCGATAACAACAATTTTTTCATTTTCAGCATTAAATAATTCCGGATTGATTGAAATACTTTGCTTCGAGTGATCGACCATGACAATCAAAGTCTTCTTAGTTCTAATATTGATCGATTCGTCTGGCGTAATAATATCTTTTTTGATATCAGGATCTTTATCAATAATACCCAAAAGTCGACTGACATCTGAATGCAAAGTATTTGGATTGATCACAACTTTACATGGTGTATTATTCATGATTGAGATTCTTCTGATACCTAATGAAGAACCTAAAACATCCATATCGGGATGGGAATGTCCCATAACAATGACTTGGTCACTGTCTTTGAGAAGTTCCTGCAAAGCTTCACTGATCATTCTAGCCCGGACACGAGTTCTCTTCTCCATTGGGTCAGTATTGCCACCATAGAAACGAGCTTTTTCACCAATTTCTTTAACGACAACCTGGTCACCACCACGACCTAAAGCTAGATTCAAATTCTTTTGTGCCTCATCGTTTAACTTATGTAAGTCATCGACCCCATATGAAAAGCCCATGCTCAAAGTTAATGGAACGTTTTGCTGTGAAGTGAATTCACGAATGACATCGAGAATCTTGAAACCATTTTTCTCCATATCAAAAATACGACCCGTATAAGCCATGATGAAGAAGTGGTCATCGTCGATTCGTTTCAAAAACATTTGTTCCTTAGAAGCCCAATTAGCCAATTCATTAGTAATATAATTGTCCAAATTTGAAATATCACGATCACTCATCGATTGAGTGATTTCAGCATAATTATCCAGATAAACTTGACCAATGACTGAACGATTATCTTCATAACGTTTTTCAATCTTTGAGTAATGAGTGATTTCAAACAAATAAATTACTTTCAATTCCGTCTGGACTTGAACGAGAAAGTACTTGTCATCAATTTGAATCGTTGTACTATCTGGGTGATCTTTTTCATCGATCAGATTAGATAATTCTGATGAAATGTCTTTAACACTCATACTATTGGACGGATTAAATCCCGTTGTTTCAACAAAATAAGGATTTACCCATTGAATCTGTTTATCAGTATCGTACAAAAGTATCCCCAAAGGATACTCGACAAAACTGTTGTCCGTTCCACGATCAATGCGATACTGCAAATTATTCGTATACTTACCGGCTTTTTCCCCTATTAATAGGAATAGATAAATAAACAAAATTAGCGCAATGACGACCAAAATAGCCTGGATGTACCCACTGATAGAACCATGGAATAACCCAACTATTAAAATCGATACTAGCATCACAATCAAAGAGACCGCCGTAAGTTGAGTCGAATGATCAACTCGCGAAAGGAAGAATTTCAGATTAGATTTTATCTTTTTCATGTTAGTCCCCTCTTAGATATACTTCTTAATTTTATCACAGCCACCGACTACTTTCTTCATATAAAACATGTTAAAAATCTTCCTCTGAAATTGAAAATCAATGAAAGCAAAAACACCAATACTCCCAGACATTTTAGGAATATTGATGTTAGAAATTATTTATCGTCATTAACAACTTTAATATGTTTTCTTTCATAAAATTTTCCCAATTTAGGTATACTTTAACTTTTGATTTTTATTAAGTAAACTTCCACTATTTCAAAAATTAATTAAACTTCATCATCTTCGTCTTTCCAAAACAATGTATCTAAATCAGTTTCTAACACCCACGCTAATTTCAAACACAAATCTAGAGACGGGTTATATTTATCATTCTCAATTAGATTAATTGTCTGACGAGCGACGCCAATTTTATTAGCCAAAGCCACCTGCGATAATTTTTTTGCCTGTCGATATTCACGAACTCGATTCATAATTCACCTTTTCTGATAGTCATATATATTTGACATTTTTAGTATATAGTATGGTTGATTGACTGTCAAATATATATGACGCCTTAGAATGTAAACGCTATCTTTTTTGGGGATGGTAGTTAGATGCCGTCTTCTTCAACAACTCTGGGAAACACTAAAGCATTAAGAGAAATTTCACAGCTGAGCATTTCCCAGAGTTGTTACTCCAGACTAGCATTCAAATCTATGCTGTTACTTCACTGAATTCTGAGTAAGATATTAATTCTATTCACGATAAGATTAAAAACGATTAATAGTCTGGATACGTTATAGGCATTCGTTTCTCAGTCCTTCTAATTTCATTCAAAAATAATAGAGGATCTTACTAGAACAGTAAATTGCTGTAATCTAGTAAGATCCTCTTTATGTTAAATTTTATTTTTCTATTCTAAATTAGGAAAACAAAATAACTGATCAAAATACCAAGTCCCAAACTAGAATAGAATTAGTGTCCTTAAAGGAAAGGAAAGTACGTATTCAATAAAAGTGAAATTCAGCCTGGAATAGCAAAAAATGGTACGTAAACGACACAGGGTCGTTTGCATAATGCGCTCTAAGCGGCAAAGCCGCAAAGAGCGCATAAAAAAAAGACCACCTGAATGTGATCTTTAATTAACTCTGAAGAATTAGTCTTCAGCAACGAATGGTAATAGAGCCATGATTCTTGCTCTCTTGATAGCTACAGTAAGCTTACGTTGGTTCTTAGCACTTGTACCTGTAACACGTCTTGGCAAAATCTTACCACGTTCTGAGATAAATCTCTTAAGTAAGTCTGTATCTTTGTAATCGATGTATTCGATATGGTTAGCAGCGATGAAGTCAACTTTACGTCTTCTACGTCCGCCTCTTCTTTGTTGGGCCATTATAATTGCTCCCTTCTATTTAAAATGGTAAATCATCATCAGATATGTCGATAGGCTTACTGTTGTCAGCAAACGGATCGCTCATATTATTGTTTGAATTGTTAGATTGATTATTGTTGTTACTATTACTACCGTTAGCGTTATTAGCGCCATTGTAGTTATTGTTACTGTTGTTATTACTGTATGGAGACTGACTTGATTGATTTGAATTGTAGCTAGGAGCTTGATTTGAGTTAGAGCTTCCAGAATTTCTTCTTTCACTTTCTGAACGAGATTCAAGTAATGAGAAGTTATCTACTACGACTTCAGTTACATAAACTCTTTGACCTTGTTGGTTTTCATAGTTACGTGTTTGAAGACGTCCATCAATTCCAACTAATGAACCTTTGTTAGTAAAGTTAGAAAAATTCTCGGCAGCCTTTCTCCAGATAACACAATTAATAAAATCGGCTTCACGTTCACCTTGTGAATTAGTAAATTGTCTGTTTACAGCAACTGTAAAACTGGCAACCGCTGCACCATTAGCAGTGTATCTTAATTCAGGGTCACGTGTCAGGCGTCCAACTAGAACTACTCGATTAATCATTTATCTGCCTCCTTAAATTGTTTCACGTGAAACAAAACTAGTCTTCACGTCTAACGATCATGTGACGAAGAATGTTATCGTCGATCTTTGAAAGACGGTCGAATTCGTTAATTGCTTCATCATTTTCAGCATCTACATTAATAATGTGATAGATACCTTCTTTGTAGTTAGCAATTTCATATGCTAAACGTTTCTTTTCCCAGTCTTTTGAGTCGATTACTTTGGCGCCGTTGTCAGCAATAATCTTATCGTAACGATCGATTAATGTTTTCTTTGCGTCTTCTTCCATATCAGGTTTAATGATATATGTGATTTCGTAATGTGCTTCAGCCATGGACTGTACACCTCCTTATGGTCTAATGGTTCTAATTAAAGAACAAGGAGCATAAATTAACTGCAATTTTATACTCACAAGTTATGAGTTTATCATAAATCCCTAGTAATTACTAGAAAAAATTCTAATAAAAAATCGTTTCTGCCTGACACGCACCTTGATTGAGGTACATATCTAAATTACGCAGAAACGATTATTTTTTAATTATTATTTTCAGAATTTTCTGATGAACTTTCTGAACTTGTATCAGATTCATCACTTGATTCTTCTTCGTCTTCAGCAGCGACCTTAGTCATTGTTGAAACGACTGAATCATTATCAACTTTGATCAATCTAACTCCAAGTGTAGCGCGACCAGTCTGTGAAACGCTTTGTACCTCAAAACGAATCATAACTCCCTTGTCAGTGATCAACATGATGTCTTCATCACCGTCAACGACAGTAAGCCCGGCAATTGGTCCATTCTTTTCGGTAACGTTGGCAGTCTTGATACCTTTACCACCACGACCCTTAACAGGATATTCGCTAACAGAAGTTCTCTTACCATACCCCTTTTCAGAGATGGTTAAGATTTCTTGCCCTTCTTTAGCAATCGATGAACCGACAACGAAGTCTTCTTCACGTAACTTGATACCACGAACACCAGCAGCAGTTCTTCCCATTGGACGAACGTCGCTTTCCTTAAAGGTTACAGCATAACCTTTATGAGTTCCGATCACGATAACTTGATTACCATCAGTCAAGAAGACGTTAGTTACTTCATCTTCATCCTTCAATGTGATGGCACGAAGTCCAGAGTGTCTGATGTTAGCAAAATCAGTCACCGGTGTACGTTTAACTGTTCCGTACTTAGTTACAAAGAATAAGTAAGAATTGTCAACATCAACATCCCGATCAACATTGATAACAGTTTGAATCTTCTCACCTTTTTCAATGTTCAACAAATTGATAACTGGAATTCCTTTGGCTGTACGACCATATTCAGGAACTTCATAGCCTTTGATTCGATAGACTTTACCAGCATTAGTGAAGAACAATAAACGGTCATGAGTTGATGTATAGATCATTTGTTCAATGAAGTCATCATCATGAATGCCCATTCCTTGAACACCACGACCACCACGATTTTGTACGCGGAATTCATCAGCAGATAGACGCTTGATATAACCGTTGTGAGTCAAGACGACCAAAATATTTTCTTCTTCGATCAAATCTTCATCTTCGATGTTAGCTACTTCACTCGCACGAATTTCAGTTCTTCTAGCATCACCGAATTTCTCTTGAATTTCGAGCAATTCATCATAGATGATTTTATCAACACGTTCAGGTTTAGCCAAAATATCTTTATAGTCAGCAATCTTAACTAACAATTCTTGATATTCAGATTCAACTTTGTCACGTTCCAAACCTGTCAAACGAACCAAACGCATATCAAGGATAGCTTGTGATTGTTTGTCAGATAGCTTGTAACGATCCATCAAAGTTTGCTTAGCTACAGCAGAAGTTTGTGAACCACGAATAATTTTGATGATTTCATCAATGTGATCCAAAGCAATTCTCAATCCTTCAAGGATATGAGCTCTAGCTTGGGCACGTCTTAATTCGTATTCAGTTCTTCTTCTAATAACTTCTTCTTGGTGTTTCAAGTAGTACACCAAAACTTGTTTAAGTGAAAGAACCTTCGGTGTCTTATCAACGATAGCAACCATGTTGATACCGTATGAAATTTGCAATTGAGTTAATTTGTAAAGATTATTCAAAACAACTGAAGCACTCATATCACGACGTAGATCGATCACGATCCGCATACCTTCACGGTCAGATTCATCGTTTAAGTCAGTAATACCTTCAAGTTTCTTTTCACGTGCTAATTCAGCAATTCTTTCAACTAACTTAGCTTTATTGACCATGTATGGAAGTTCAGTGATGATAATTTGTTCGGCACCATTCTTCTTAGTCACAACGTCAACTTTAGCCCGTAGGATAATTGTTCCCTTACCAGTTTCATAAGCACGACGAATTCCTGAACGGCCCATGATAATACCACCGGTTGGGAAATCAGGACCAGGAACGACCTTCATCAAATCAGCAATCGTGGCATCCTTATTCTTCATCAAAATATGTAAGGCATCGATAACTTCTTTCAAGTTGTGTGATGGGATATTAGTTGTCATACCAACGGCGATACCAGTTGCTCCATTGACTAAGAGATTAGGGAATCTAGCTGGTAGAACCATTGGTTCTTTTTCTTCACCATCATAATTAGGTACAAGATCGACAGTATCTTTGTTGATATCACGCAACATTTCAACCGCCATCTTACTCATTCTAGCTTCGGTATAACGCATCGCAGCAGGTGGATCACCATCGATTGATCCAAAGTTTCCGTGTCCATCGACTAATGGATAACGATAACTGAAGTCTTGCGCCATTCTAACCATTGATTCATAAATAGCCGAATCCCCATGGGGGTGATATTTACCCATGATATCACCAACGAAACGAGCACTCTTCTTGTATGGTTTGTCAGGTGTAACACCTAACTCATTCATACCATAAAGAATACGGCGGTGAACTGGTTTAAGGCCATCACGAACGTCAGGTAGCGCACGTGACACGATAACACTGGCAGCGTAGTCAACGAAGGATTTCTTCATGACTTCTGTCAAGTTAACATTTTCTATTCTATGATCTGCCATTAAATTGCCATCCTCTCTAGTAGTCTACTTCTGCGTAACGAGCGTTTTCTTCAATGAAGTCTCTTCTAGGTTCAACTTTGTCCCCCATTAACATTGAGAAAATCTTGTTAGCTTCAATTGCATCATCTAGGTTTACGCGATCCAATCTTCTCTTTTCAGGATCCATAGTTGTATCCCAAAGTTGATCGGCATCCATTTCACCAAGACCTTTATAACGTTGAATCTTTGGTTCTGGCTTTGGTGGCAATTGTTCAACAAAGTCATCTTTTTCTTTATCAGTATCAAAGTATCTCATCAATTTACCTTGACGAACTTGATACAGAGGTGGTTTAGCGATGTAGACGTATCCTGCATCAACAACCGGTCTCATATATCTATAGAGCAGTGTCAGCAACAATGTTCGAATGTGAGCACCATCGACATCGGCATCGGTCATGATAATAATCTTGTGATATCTAGCTTTAGAAATATCAAAGTCTTCACCAAATCCAGTACCCATGGCTGTAAACAAAGTTCTAATTTCATCGTTAGCTAAAATTTTGTCCATTGAGGCTTTTTCAACGTTCAAAATCTTACCTCTAATTGGCAAAATTGCTTGTGTCAAACGGGAACGACCAGTCTTAGCAGAACCACCGGCTGAATCACCCTCGACGATAAATAATTCAGAAATTTCTGGATCTTTACTGGAGTTGTCGGCCAACTTACCAGGTAAATTACTGATTTCCAAACCATTTTGTTTTCTAGTTACTTCACGAGCACGCTTAGCAGCCAAACGTGCCTTCGTAGCTAGTGAACCTTTTTCGACGATTTTCTTAGCAACATCAGGATTTTCCATCAAGAATTTCATGAAATGTTCACTGAACAAGCGATCAGTAATTGTTCTGGCATCGCTGTTACCAAGTTTTGTCTTCGTTTGACCTTCAAATTGTGGATCCGGATGCTTGATTGAAACGACAGCAGTCATTCCTTCACGAACATCTTCACCAGATAATTTTTCAGTGTCTTTTAATAATTTATTTTTGTGAGCGTAATCGTTAATTACTCTAGTCAAAGCGGTCTTGAAACCAACTTCGTGAGTTCCACCTTCATATGTATGGATGTTATTAGCGAACGTCATCAAGTTAGTGTGATATTCATCAGTATATTGGAGGGCAACTTCAACAGTAATTCCATCTTGTACCCCTTCAACATAAATTGGATCAGCGAATAAGACTTCCTTATCCTTATCCATGAATTCAACGTAACTCTTGATTCCACCTTCATAGTGGAAGACTAATTTTTCAGCTGTGTCAGCGCGTTTATCAGTAAAGGTTAATTTCAAACCTTTATTTAAGAAAGCAAGTTCCCTAATTCTAGTTGTCAAAACTTTATCATCATAAACCGTTGTTTCCGTAAAAATATCAGGATCCGGTACAAAATGAACTCGAGTTCCATGGTCAAATTCACCGGCGTCACCTAAAATGTGCATCGCATGATTAACTTTGCCACGTTTGAAGTCGATTCCGTAACGCTTGCCGCCACGAACAACTTGAACATCTAGTTCACTACTCAAAGCATTAACAACGGAAGCACCAACACCGTGGAGACCTCCAGAAACTTTATATCCGCCACCGCCGAATTTACCACCAGCGTGCAAAATTGTATAAACCGTTTCAAGAGCTGGTTTTCCAGTTTTCTTTTGAATGTCAACCGGGATACCACGTCCATCATCGGTAACAGTTACGGAGTTATCAGGCTCAACAGTAACTTCAATTTTTGTTGCGAAACCAGCCAAAGCTTCATCAATACCATTATCAATAATTTCCCAAACAAGATGGTGTAATCCTTGTTTACTAGTAGAACCAATGTACATACCGGGACGTTTGCGAACAGCCTCTAGTCCTTCAAGAACTTGAATTTGACTCGCATCATATTCTTCGACTTGTTCTTCTCTTTTTTCTAGCTCAGCTTTTCTGTCTTCAGCCATTAAATCTCTCCTCCTGTTGAACTTTGCCATTATTTATATTTAAGATATTCGGATTCTTTACCAAATTAGGATCTACATCATCGATTGAAGTGGTAGTAATAAAAGTTTGAATGCCATGTTTGATCGAAGATAACAGATGTGTCTGTCTTTTATGGTCAAGTTCTGATAAAACATCATCCAATAATAAAATTGGATAGTCTCCTACTTGATCCTTCATTAACTCAACTTCTGCCAATTTCAAACTCAAGGCAACCGAACGCTGCTGACCTTGTGAACCAAAATCTTGAGCATTTTTTCCATTTACCAAAAATTTAATATCGTCACGGTGGGGCCCAATAAGTGTCACGCCACGCTGAATCTCTTTTTGGTAATTTTTCTTGAAATTATCTTTAAAAATATCATAGATGTTTTCAAGACTTTTTCCTTCGGTGTTGAAAAAAGTGCTGTAAGAAATTTTTAGTTTTTCATGATCTTCAGTTATGTTTGCATGAATCTTTTCAATATACGTTTGTAATTTTTTCAAAAATTGTAAACGCGAAAAAATTACTTCAGCACAGTAAGCCGAAAATTGATCAGATAAAACATCCAAGTAAATCAAATCTTTTGCTTGATGATGCTGAAGTTTTTTCAAATATGCATTTCGCTGTTTTAAAACTGATTTGAATTGGCTCATCGTCTTTAAATACTGCGGCGACATTTGGCCAAATTCCATATCAATGAATTTACGACGAATTCCCGGATTGCCTTTCACGATTGAAAGATCCTCAGGCGAAAAAAGGACCACGTTTAAATTACCAATATAAGTCGATAATTTACGTTGTTCCAAATTGTTCAATTTAGCTTTTTTACCTGATTTGCTAATAACGAGATCCAGCTTCAAACGACTGGAGTTATCTTTAATAACCGTTCCCGAAATTCGTGCAAAATCACTACCCCACTTAATTAAATCCTTGTCATTTGATGTTCGATGGCTTCTTGTTAAAGCTAAAAAATACATAGCCTCTAATAAATTGGTCTTGCCTTGGGCATTTTCACCTAAAAAAACGTTGATATTAGGTGAAAATTCGACCTGCAAGGATTCGTAGTTGCGATAATTTTGTAATCTTAATTCTTTGACAAACATTTATTCAATTTCAAATGTTTGGTCTCCGACAACGACCACGTCACCAGAGCGCAATTTCTTACCGCGACGATCCTCAGGACTGCCATTAAGTAAGACTGAATTTTCTTTTAAGAACCACTTAGCTTGGCCACCAGTTGAAATGACTCCAGCATCTTTTAGTAATTGACCTAAGGTAATGAATTCAGTTTCAAGCTTAATTTTTTCAGACATAATAACACCCTATTTATTAGATTTATCCATTTAATGACATACTAATATTATAGTTGTTTTCACAATAAAAAACAACTTAGAACGAAATATCAGGCGATTTGAGCAATTTTTACGTTTATGAGTATCCACCCACTAAAATTGCTAAAAAAAAGTTCTTAGGCAAAATTACGGCGTTTATCTATAACAATGTAAAAAAAATAGGCTGAACCGAAAGATTCAACCTAAGCGCGCTATTTCACATTAAAATGTTCGAACTGGTGTGATCAATTGAACGAAATTATCGCGATCTTCAACTGGTCTTAAAGTAAATGGATGAAGTGGTGATGTAAAACTCATCTCAATCGTTGTATTGCTACCAAACGATCTCAAAGCATCTTTTAAATAATCAGGATTGAAGGAAATTTCCAAATCGTCCCCTTCGAGATTATCAAAATCTAGAACTTCTTCTACGGTACCAACTTCTGGAGAATTTCCATAAAGAGTGGCTTTTTTATCCACAGCTTTAATTTCCAATTTGATAACGTTGTTACGACTTTCATGTGAAAGAAGTGAAGCACGTTCTACTGAAGCAAGCAATTTTGAAGAATCAAATGTCAAGCGAGTACTTGATTCTTCAGGAATTAGACGGTCAGTTTCTGGATAACGACCGTCGAGCAAGCGTGAGTAGAACATAATGTTGTCAAAACTGAATAGAACTTGGTTTTCAGAAATTGACATTGAAATTTCTTTTACACTGTCGCTGATAGTTCTAACTAATTCAGTCAAACTCTTACCTGGAATGATCAAATTATAATCTTCATCACTAGTGATATTGATCTTTCTTTGTGAAAGACGGTGACTATCAGTAGCAACTGCAGTTAATCCTTCAGAGCTGATCAAGAAGTTGACACCTGTTAAAACTGGGCGGCTCTCTTGAGTTGAAACAGCAATAACAGTTTGATTAACAACTTCTTTGAAGACGTCAGTTGGCAAAACCAATTGATTATCAGTTTCAACTTCTGGCAAATGAGGATAATTAACGGCATCTAAACCATTGATAGTAAATTCTGAAACACCAGATTTAATTAGAGTCTGATTATTTTCAAGAACTTCTAATTCAAAATTATCACCGGGAAGCTTTTTGATGATTTCGTTAAAGAATCTAGCTGGTAAAACAATTGAACCAGTGTTTTCAATTTTCAAATCATTTTCAGAATCATTTTTATCAATGAAAGCTGTGATTGAAATATCAGAGTTACTTCCAGTAATTGTTAAACCACTTTCGGATAAGTCTAATTTCATACCTGTCAAAATTGGTATAGTTGTTTTTGTCGAAATTGCTCGTTGAACGTTACTAGTTTGATTAATGAATTTTGTTCGATCGATAGAAAATTTCATAGGTAACTCCCTTTTTTAATTAATTAATATATAAATAGAAGTAGTAGTAGGTACTGTTGAAACTGTGGAAAACTTATTTGAGACTAGAAATAAAAAGAAATTCACATGTTATTAACAGCTGTGGATAACTTTGGGAAAACTCGAAAGTTATGAACATGTTAATTTCTGAGGTCATCTTTCAGTTCATTGATAGAGCGTTTCAAATCATCATCTTTTAGTGCTAAAGCAGATATTTTATCACAAGAATGCATGACAGTGGTATGGTCTTTGCCTCCGAATTCCATTCCGATTTGTGGCAATGACTTGTCTGTCAGTTCGCGTGATAGGTACATCGCAATTTGACGTGGGACAACGATTGTTTTGACACGCTTCTTTCCTTTTAGATCTTGGACGGAAACGTGATAGTACTTGGCTACTTTAGTTTGGATCTTGGAAATAGAAATACCATTTTTATCATTAGATAGTTTGAATGCTTTCAAAGCATCAGCGGCGACGGACTTTGTAATGTCAGTATTAATAGTAGTTGAATAAGCTTGGACACGGATCAAAGCTCCTTCAAGTTCACGGACATTCGTGTCAATCTGGGCTGCGATGTAAGACAATGTGTCGTTTGGAATTTCCAAATGTTCTGCCTTAGCTTTATTTCTTAAAATTGCAATTCTAGTTTCAAGATCAGGTGCTGTGATGTCAGCTGACAAACCACTTGTAAATCTTGAGACTAATCTGGCCTGTAATTTAGGGATTTCATTAGGTAAACGATCGGAAGTCATTACGATTTGTTTACCATTCTCATAAAGTTCGTTAAAAGTATGGAAAAATTCTTCTTGAGTTCCCTCTTTTTCAGCGAAGAATTGAATATCATCTATTAATAGTAGATCAACGTTTCGATACTCTTGGCGAAAATCATCTTGAGTTCGCATTTGAATTGAGTTAATAAAGTCATTAGCAAAAGTTTCACTCGTGACATATTTGACCTTAGCGTTTGGATCAAGTTTGATCATCTGATGTCCAATTGCTTGCATCAAATGAGTTTTTCCTAATCCAACACCTCCATAAATAAAGAGCGGATTGTAGACACCACCGGGATCCTCGGCTGCTGCTAGAGCTGCGGCATGGGCCATTTGGTTACCACTTCCGACAATAAATGAAGCGAAGGTGTATTTAGGATTCAAATGTGAATTGTGAAAAATATGTTTCTGTGTTGGTTCTGGTTGAGGAGCTTCCTCTTGAATAGGTTGCTCCTCTTTTTTTGTGACTTCATCGTCATTTTCGATAATTGGATTGAGTTCAATTCCGTTTAATTCATATGAATAGATAGCAATTTTTTCTGTGTAATTTCTTTCCCAATAATCCTTATGAAGTTTAGTGGGTACAGAAATATAAATGTTATTTCCATCAATGTATAAGGGATTTGCGCTTTCAACCCAAGTCGAATAACTAACAGAAGTTAATTGGGATCTGAGTTTATTAGTAAAATAATCCCAAAATTCTGTTAGTTTTGGATCAGTTGAATTATTTATATTTTGCAATTATTTCCCCCCAATCTGTAGTTGTGGATAATTTTTTCCCTAAAATGACATTCTATAGTTTATCATTCTATTAAATAGTTTTCCACAGAACACTTGTTTAAATTTAGAACAAATAACAACGGGTATTTTCTTAATCCACAATCTTGTGCAAAAAGAGAAGTGTTAACACTTATTCACACAGTTATCCACAATTAACAGTCTCAAAAAAGCCCATTTTATCGGTGTTACGTCCAAAAAACAAGATTTTCACCAATCCTGTGGAAAACTATAACACAGTAAAAAAGTTTGGGGTAAAACTCTGTTAAAAGTGCTGTGGATAAAATTTGTTATTAAATTAGTGCAAAAATTATCCACAGTCGAAAATGCGAAAAACTTAACACGAAAGAATTCTATTTATAGGAAATTAGCTGTTTAAATTCATGGCAAATCATGATATTATAGTTAAGCAATTGTCTGAAGAAGTGTTATTTAAAAAATAATTTTATAAAAAAGAGTCAGGAGGTTTACTGATGACTACAAAGAGAACATTTCAACCAAAGAAGCGTCACCGTGAACGCGTCCATGGTTTCATGAAAAGAATGAGTACAAGTAATGGTCGCAAAGTTTTAGCAAGACGCCGTAAAAAGGGTCGCAAAGTATTATCAGCTTAGTTTTGAAGGATCACTAAAATTTTGGTGGTCTTTTTTTATTACAAAACGAGAGTAGTCTGGTGACATATGAGAAAAAGCTATCGAATAAAAAAAGAAAATGAATTTCAATATGTTTATTCAAATGGATATTCAGTCGCTAATAAAAATTTTGTCTTGTACAAAATTGCCAAAAAGGACCAAAAACATTTCCGTGTTGGAATTTCGGTCGGTAAAAAAGTTTCCCATACGGCGGTTGGTCGTAATCGAATCAAAAGATACATTCGTCAATCACTTTTGGAACTCAAACCAGAAATCCCTGACGAATTGGATTTTTTGATTATCGCAAGGAAACCATCATTTGATTTGGACATGTTTGAAACGAAAAAGAATATTGTGCATTTATTAAAATTAGGTAAAATATTACAATAGGGTAAGTATTTTAATAAATAAAAAATAATGGGTGTAAAAGTGAATAAAAAAAGCTTAAAGAAGTACATAGGTATTGCGCTATTACTTAGTGTTGTATTAGTTTTAGCGGGTTGTTCTAATTTGAACGAACCAATCACAAGCCACAGTACTGGATTTTGGGATCATTATGTTTTGTATAATTTTTCCAGATTCATTCTTTGGTTAGCCTCTGTCGCTGGTAACAGTTATGGCTGGGCAATCGTACTTTTCACAATCATCGTGCGTGTTGTCTTGTTGCCACTTAACTGGTTCCAAATCAAGAGTATGAATAAACAAATGAAGATCCAACCTCAAATGAAGGCTCTTCAAGAAAAATATTCTGCTAAAGATGTGGATACGCAACAAAAATTGAGGGAAGAAACGCAAAAACTTTATAGTGAAGCTGGAGTCAATCCAGTGGCTGGTTGTTTGCCATTATTGATTCAAATGCCAGTTATGTTTGCCTTGTATCAAGCAATTTACAAGACAACACAATTGCGTGATGGGACATTCTTATGGATGCAACTAGGAAAGGCTGATCCATATTACATCATGGCCATTTTGGCCGGTGTATTTACTTTCTTGAGTACTTACATTTCCAGTCTTTCACAACCACAACAAAATTCGACAACGAAGATTATGACTTACGTTATGCCATTCTTCATTTTCGTTCCCGCATTGACATTCCCATCAGCTATTACAATTTATTGGGTTGTAACTAATGCTTTCCAAGTTCTTCAGACATTGGCTTTCCAAAATCCGTTCAAGTATCGTCGTGAACAAAAAGAGGCTGAAGAAGCTGAAAAAGAGAAACAACGTAAGATTAGAAGAGCTAAGAAGCGTATTTACAAGAATCGTAAGTAAATAATTGACAATTTCGAAAAAACTGTTTAAGATGTTCTAGAAATTGTACATAACATATATAGAAAAGTAGTCAAGGTGCTTTTCCGTCAAAGAGGCGGATTATGCACTTTTTTTATGCTCAAAAATAGAGAAGGGAGCTATTTTATGCCAAGTGCAGTAACGGAATACGATACAATTGCTGCGATTTCGACTCCTCCTGGGGAAGGTGCCATTTCAATCGTGCGTCTTTCAGGAGACCAAGCAGTTGACATCGCCGAAAAGATTTTTAAAGGAAAAGATTTACGAAAAGTAGCTAGTCATACGATCAATTACGGACACATAATTGATCCAAGTACTAAATCATTAGTTGATGAAGTTATGGTTTCAGTTATGCGTGCTCCAAAGACTTTTACTCGAGAAGATGTCGTTGAAATAAATACCCACGGGGGTATAGTTGCAACGAATAAAGTCTTACAACTATTGATTGGTTCAGGGGCTAGAATGGCCGAACCTGGTGAATTCACTAAGCGAGCTTTCTTAAATGGCCGTATTGATTTGACGCAAGCTGAATCAGTTATGGATTTGATCCGTGCTAAAACTGATAAAGCTATGCAAGTTGCTGTTAATCAATTGGATGGTAATTTACATCATTTGATTGCCAATTTACGTCAAGAAATTCTCGACTCACTAGCTCAAGTGGAAGTAAATATTGATTATCCAGAGTATGATACTGACCAAATGACAACGAAGATGTTGTTGGAAAAAGCTCATACGGTAAGTAAAAGTATCGATGAACTCTTAAAAACAGCTGACAGTGGTGAAATTTTGCAACACGGACTCGCTACGGCAATTGTCGGAAAGCCAAATGTTGGAAAATCTAGTTTGTTGAATCGCCTCTTGGATGAAGATAAAGCAATCGTAACTGACGTTGCTGGTACGACTCGAGATGTCGTTGAACAATATGTCAATATCGATGGTGTTCCTTTGAAACTGATCGATACTGCCGGAATTCGCGATACTGAAGATAAAGTTGAAAAAATTGGGGTTGAACGTTCAAAAGCTGCCTTGAAAAAAGCTGATTTAGTTATCTTAGTTTTAGACTCAAGTCGAGAGCTAGAAGGTGATGATATTGAATTACTTGATGCAACTAGCGATAAACGTCGAATCGTTATTTTTAACAAGACTGATTTGATACCCGTTATAACGCCTAATTCAGTTGTTCAACTGAAAGCGGATGATATTATTTTGCAAACTTCAGCCATTAAAAATGATGGAATTGAAACAATCAAACAAACAATCAGCAAGATTTTTAATTCCGGAATTGAAGACAATAGTAGCAATGTAATTATTACTAGTGCTCGTCAAGCTGGTTTGTTACGTAAAGCCAAAAATAGCCTTGAGAGCGTTATTTCTGGAATTGAAGCAGGAATGCCTATCGACTTAGTTCAAATTGATATGACGGACTGCTGGAACACTCTCGGGGAAATTACTGGAGAAAGTTATCCTGATGAGTTGATTACACAATTATTCTCACAATTTTGTTTAGGAAAATAGTAAAGGTGAACAGATAGATGGAAGTAAAAGAATTTGATTCAGAAACTTATGACGTCATCGTCGTAGGTGCTGGCCATGCTGGTTCAGAGGCTGCATTAGCTTCTGCCAGAATGGGTCAAAAGACACTCTTAATTACAATTAACCTGGATATGGTGGCCTTTATGCCATGTAATCCTTCAGTTGGTGGACCTGCTAAGGGAATCGTTGTTCGAGAAATCGATGCGCTTGGTGGCGAAATGGGTAAGAATATCGATAAAACTTACATTCAAATGAGAATGCTTAATACCGGTAAAGGCCCAGCTGTTCGTGCTTTACGTGCTCAAGCTGATAAGAATATGTACCACCGCGTTATGAAAGATACTTTGGAAAAGGAACCTAATTTGACTCTTCGTCAAGGTATTGCTGAAAAATTGATCGTTGAAGATGGCGTCTGCAAAGGAATCGTCACAGCGACCGGAGCTAGATATCACGCTAAATCGGTTGTCTTAACTGCTGGTACGTCTTCACGAGGTAAGATCATTATTGGTGAATTGATGTATTCATCAGGTCCTAACAACAGTATTCCTTCAATCAAATTGTCAGAAGACCTTGAAAAGCATGGTTTCAAGTTGACTCGTTTCAAGACTGGTACACCACCACGTGTTAACAAGGATACGATTGATTTTGATCAAACAATTGAACAACCTGGTGACAAAGAACCAAATCACTTCTCATTTGAGACACCAGACTCAAATTATTTACAACATCAAATCTCTTGTTGGATGACTTATACTAACGCTGATACTCACAAGATCATTCGTGATAACCTAGACCGTGCACCAATGTTTTCTGGTGTCATCAAGGGTGTTGGTCCTAGATATTGTCCTTCAATCGAAGATAAGATTGTTCGATTCGCTGACAAGCCAAGACATCAAATCTTCTTGGAGCCAGAAGGTAAAGATACTCAAGAATATTATGTGGGTGATTTCTCAACTTCAATGCCTGAAGAAATTCAATTGAAGATGTTGCACTCAGTTGCAGGGTTACAAAATGCTAAGTTGATGCGTCCTGGCTATGCGATTGAATATGACGTAATTGAACCTTGGCAATTGAAATTGAATTTGGAAACTAAAATTGTGAAGAATCTCTTCACTGCTGGCCAAATGAACGGAACTTCTGGTTATGAAGAAGCTGCTGGACAAGGGATTATGGCTGGTATCAATGCGGCACTTCGTGCTCAAGGTAAAGATCCATTTATCTTGCATCGTAACGAAGCTTATATCGGTGTTTTGATCGATGATTTGGTAACTAAGGGAACTAATGAGCCTTATCGTCTATTGACAAGTCGTGCCGAATATCGTTTGATCTTGCGTCATGACAATGCTGATCTTCGTCTAACGGATAAAGGTTACAAGCTTGGTTTGATCAGTGACAGTCGTTATAACGCCTTCAAAGAAAAGCGTCAAACCATTCGTATGGAATTAGACCGTCTATCTCGTAAGATGATTACTCCAAAGATGGCTTTACCATTCTTGAAAGCTCATGACTTGAAACCACTAAAAGATGGAATTTTGGCTGATCATTTCTTGAGAAGACCAGAAGTTCACTATCAAGATATTATTGATATGATTGGTCAAGCTGATTATCCAGTTGATAATCGAGTAGCTGAACAAGTTGAAATTGCTACTAAGTATGCTGGTTACATCAAGAAAGAAGAATTCCAAATCGAGCGTTTGAAGCGTATGGAATCAAAGAAGATCCCTGCAAGAATCGATTACACTAAGATTGACAGTTTGGCTACCGAAGCAGTTCAAAAATTGAGTAAAATCAATCCGGAAACAATTGCCCAAGCTAGTCGTATCAGTGGGGTTAATCCGGCTGATATTAGTATCTTGAGTGTTTATATTGAACAAGGTAAGATTGCTAAATTACCTGAAGCAAAATAACCGTTATAACGTTACATTAACGAATGCTAATAAAGAAAAACGTGAAAGAGACGTGTCGCAAGCGACACGTCTCTTTTTTTTCAAAAAGAAAGTAAAGTTAAATTTCCGCTTCCATTTATCATTTGATAAATAAAAAGTTCTAAGCAATAAATAGCGTTATGCTTAGAGGATGACATGGTTGCTGATGGTGGTAAAATTATAGACAGACAATCAGAAAACGATTACAAGTATTAATGATAATGGAGTGATAATATGGAAAAAATTGGCGTGATTGGACTTGGAAATATTGCACAAAAAGCTTATTTACCTGTCATGGCAACTTTACAAGATGAATTTGAATGGCATTTGACGACTCGGAATGCACAAAAAGGTGAGATGCTTGAACACAAATATGGCTTCAAACACTTTCACAAAAAGTTGTCTGAATTGATTGCTGAAAAGCCACTGGCGGTTTTTGTTCATACACCAACTAAGACGCATTTTGAAATCATCAAACAATTATTAGAAGCAGGCATCAATGTTTATGTTGACAAGCCGGTTTCTGAGAATTTATCAGAAGTCGAACAACTTTATCAATTGGCAGCTGATAAAAATCTGCTATTAACTTGTGGCTTCAATCGCCGTTTTGCACCATTTAATCAGGAGCTAAAAAAAGTGGCTGATAAGAGAACCATCGTCTCTGAAAAAATACGTGAAGATACACCTCAGCCAACCGCTTTTGCTATTTTTGATTTAATGATTCATTCAGTCGATACGGCAGTCTATTTGATGGATGAAAAGATTACTGATGTTAAAAACTTTTTGGTAACCAATGATGGTGATTTGGAGCAAGGTTACATGACTCTATTTGGTCAAAAATCACAAGTTCAAATTATCACTAATATGGTTGGTGGCAGTAATTTAGAACAAACAACAGTTCAAGGCAGTCAGACTCGTCAAGTCGTAACTGATCTGAATAAATTGCAAACATATCAAACGGGTGCGGTTTTGCAACAAGCTCGCCCCGACTGGGAAAATACTTTAGTAACGCGTGGCTTCAATCCAATTATTCACGCTTTTTTGGATGCGGTAACTAACGGATCTAGTAACCCAGTTAGTCCTGAATCAGCGATTTTGAGTCATAAATTGTGTGCTGATTTAGTAAAAACTATCTAAATACTATATCTTGTGACGAACATTTGTTTAGATACCAGATGTTCCATGTGAAACAATATGCCAAAAGGCTTGATAATTCAAGATTTCTCAGGGATTTTAATTGAAAACGGATTCTATTTTTTGCTTAAAAAAATAAAAATTGACCAAACACTTTTTACGTGCGATACTACATCTGGTGCCAAACCGAGGTAAGGGAACATGGTTGGCGCGCAAGCGTTTGGAAAATCATCGCACCTTGCCACTTAGGCTCTGCATTTTTGCAGGGCCTTTTTTTTATTTATTAATGATATAATCAGCAGTATTTAGAGAGTGGGTGATGGTAATTAAAAAAATTGCTTTTGTTAGTTACGGACTGTTTTTAAGTGCTGTGATTGGATTGATTGCGGCTGTCTTTTTAGTCCTAGAGAATTTCATCACGGAAATCATTTGGCACGGGCAAAATCATCTCGTTCAAACTTTTGTTGTTTTGGTGGGGAGTGTCATTTTGTATTTCCTCTTAAAAAAGTGGCCAAACCTTCCTAAAACAACGCATGATTCGATTAAGGAATTAAAAGAAAATCAGACGATCGATTATCAAGATGTCTTTTTGAATTTATTGATCACCATCGTTATTTTGGGTTTTGGAGCTGGTGTCGGTCCAGAAGCTGCCTTATTGAGTGCAATTATTTCGTTATCGATCTGGCAAGCGGATAATTTACGTTATTTTTATTTCAACTATGAAGAATTGTTGCAACTACCTTTGAAACAAGTTTTTAGACGGTTGCTTGATCCATTCAATTATCGTCAAAAGTACAATGCTCAAAAGGCGGTCAAGAATCCCAAATTGATCAAATGGAAAAAGATTTTGTACTTTGTCTTCACGGTCAATGGTATTTTGGCTTTTGGCCTATTGATCAAACAAACTGACCAACCTTCATTTATTACTAAACTTGGTCAAACTCACTGGACTTGGCAACAATTGTGGGTGGTTCCGGTGTTATTAATTATCGGAATAATCGTTGGTAAAATCTTAAAAGTGGCTGGTCAATTATTCGAAAAAATGGTCGACCAACTTAATTTATCACTAGCTGTCAAAATTTTGTTGGGTGCTTTGGGCATTATTGTAGTAGCTTTTTTTGTTCCTGATTTATTGTTCTCTGGTCAGCACAGTTTACATTTATTGGTCACGACTTGGAGTCAAAAACCGGTTTTAGAGTTGTTCATTTTAGCCTTCTTAAAGTTGATCTTTTTAGTCTGGTGTTTGAGTTTAAATTGGCGTGGAGGAAATATTTTTCCGATTACTTTTGCGGCATTAACCTCAGGATTTGCCATGGCGCAGTTGTTGAATGTTGATACGTTATTAGTCGTGGCAGTCTTTGCGACTGTCTTGATGAGTGAATTGTTATCACCAATTATCGCAGGAATCTTTTTGATACTATTTTTCCCGATTCAATTATCGGTAATCATCATTTTAGTGGCGGTAATTATGTGGCTGAAAAATAAATATTTGGGAGGGGTTTTATGATTAAACCGCAAGCTTTACAAAAGGGTGACCATGTCGCCATCGTCAGTCTGTCCTCAGGGGTCTTAGGTGAGAAATCAGTTGCTCATGAACTAAGAGCTGGAAAAGTTAGAATGAAGGAATTAGGCTTAGTGCCAATCTTCATGAAAAACAGTTTGAAGGGATTAGATTATCTGAAAAATCATCCTGAAGCTCGGGCAGAAGATTTAAAACAAGCTTTTAGTGACGCGGAAATCAAAGGGATTTTTTGCGCAATCGGTGGGGATGATACTTATCGTTTGGCGCCTTATTTGTTAAAGGATGAAAGCTTCATTAAAAATGTTCAAGAACATCCCAAATTATTTACTGGTTTTTCGGATACAACGGTCAATCATTTGATGCTCTATCAATTGGGTTTAACGACTTATTATGGACCTAGTTTTATTAATGATGTGGCAGAATTAGGGCCAGATCTATTACCATATACAAAGAAAACCTTGGAGCATTTCTTTAATAATCCAAAGACAACAGAAATTTCCAGTAGTCCAATTTGGTATGAAGAGCGAACTGATTTTTCCAGTCAGGCAGTCGGCACTTCCCGAATTAGTCATCCTGAAAAAAGAGGTTATCAAGTTTTACGTGGATCGGGCAAAGTCACTGGAAAATTACTCGGAGGTTGTTTGGACAGTCTAAACAGTCTAATAGTTGACCGTTATTATCCAGATGAACCAAGTGTCAGCCAAGAATTTCATTTATTACCAGATGCGGATGAATTTGTCGGTAAGATACTCTTTTTAGAAACTAGTGAAGAAAAACCTGACCCAGCTTTGTACAAGACGATGCTAGAAAATCTCAAGCAACGGGGAATCTTACAAAATGTGGCCGCAATTATTACCGGCAAACCACAAAATGAAATTTACTATGAAGATTATTGTCGAATCTTAAAAGAAGTAACTGCGGACTTACAAACACCACTGATGACGAATCTCAATTTTGGACATGCTTATCCAAGAACAGCTTTACCATATGGATTAGAAGCCGAGTTAGATTTGGATTTAGGTAAATTGACGATTACGGAACCATATTTTCAAAGTAAATAATGATTAATTTTGATCTGGTATTTTTAAACAATTAAAAAACAGCGCCTGTTCATATATATGTACATAGAATTAACTACGTATTTATGAATAGACGCTGTTATTTTTTACTATTTTCAGATTATCCCAATCGTGTTTTTGTGGAGGGAGGCAAATTTCGCCACCAACGAATAGCACAAAAGATTATTTTCTATACCCATACATAAAGTAAATAATTACTCCTAACAAAATCCAGAAGATAAATGTTATCCAGGAATTGATGCTGACTTGGGTCATCAAAATCAGACACAAAATAGCTGAAATTGCTGGTAGCCAGGGATAAAGTGGGACTTTGAAATCACTCTTAGGAACGTCACTGCGGTGTCTCAAACGGATGATACCTAAGGCCACGAAGACGAAGGACAACAACGTGCCGATATTGACCAAGCTAGTCAATTCTTGTAGCGAGACGAATCCACCTAACAAAATTGCTAGTAGTGAGATTGCATTGAGTGACAGGATTGGCATTTTTGCTTTGGAATCTATTTTTCCAAAGGCTTTAGGAATCATGGCATCACGGCCTAAGGCATAGATCAAGCGAGAACCGCCATAAACGGTGTTGAGCATCATCGTGAACATGCCGGCGAGGGCTCCGATACTGATGAGGAAGGTCACTTTGCTGAGTCCTACTTGTTGTAAGGCATAGACGACCGGATCAGAAACATTTAGGTCTTTATAATTGATCATTCCCGTTAACACAGCTGACAAGATGACGTATAAAATTGCGCAAATTGCTAGTGAAACCATAATACTGATAGGGATGTTCTTTTGCGGATTCTTTACTTCAGGAGCGGATGAGGGGATAACATCAAAGCCTAAGTAAGCAAAAAATACTAAGGCTGCTCCCTTTACTACTCCCATACCACCCATGGGAAAATAAGGATGATAATTTTCTGGTTTGATGTAGAAAAGTCCGATAATAATGAAAGCCAAGACGACGGCAATTTTGACGAATACCATCACTGTATTCATTCTAGCGGAGGCTTGGATTCCTCGTCTCAAAAGTAAATAGATCAGAATTAAAACGATCACGGATGGTAAGTTAATAAAGGTTCCATTACTGGGTGAAAATGGACCTGTGATAGCTTTTGGTAAAGTGACGCCTAATCCTTTGAAGAGACTGACAAAATACGCTGAAAAGCCAGATGAGACTGCTGAGACTCCTAAAACGTATTCCAAACACAAAGCCCAGCCAATCAACCAGCCAGGAAATTGACCGAAAATAATACTACCGTATGAATAAGTACTGCCAGCGACTGGGAAAGTGGATGACAATTCCGCAAAACACATCGCCGTCAAGACACAGACGATAGCTGCCAAAATAAAGGAGATCGTGATTCCTGGACCAGCTGTTCCGTAAGCGACGATACCAGGTAGAATGAAAATTCCCGTCCCGATGATGGCGCCGATTCCCATCGAAATCAAGTTCCCCTTAGTTAAAACTTTTTCAAAATGAGCATCACCGGCCACAAATTGTTTGTAGTCGGCCTTTTTAAATAATTTTTCTTTCATAAGAAACCACCTATATATAAGTACAACTTACTTAGGTTACTTGTTGGCAGGATAATTTGTCAATAATCTTCGAAAAGTTCTTGACCTAAAGTTAACTCGAGGGTCTAAGATGAAATCATTGATATTTTGCATTGAGGGGAGAAAGTAATGAATACACCAATTTTAGAAACAATTAATCAACCAGCTGATTTGAAAAAACTGTCACGCGAACAGTTGACTCAATTGGCTAAAGAAATCCGCCAAGTTCTTTTGAATAAAGTTAGTCAAACTGGCGGTCACGTTGGACCAAACTTAGGTGTCGTTGAATTGACGATTGCCTTTCACACCATCTTTAATTCACCAACTGACAAAGTAGTTTGGGATGTATCGCACCAATCATATACCCATAAGATTTTAACAGGTAGAAAAGAAGCTTGGTTGAGTAAAGACCACTTCAACGATGTTAGTGGCTATACAGAACCAGAGGAAAGTCCACATGATTACTTCAACATCGGTCACACCTCAACTTCGATTGCTCTAGCAACTGGGATGGCTAGTGCCAGAGATTTGCAAGGTAAGAGCGGTAACGTTATGGCAGTTATCGGTGATGGTTCACTTTCTGGTGGACTTGCCTTAGAAGGTTTGAACATCGCTGCTACTTTGAAATCTAATTTGATTATTTTAGTTAATGATAATGAAATGGCTATCGCTGAAGATCACGGTGGTATCTATGAAGGACTAAAAGAATTGCGTGACACTAACGGTCAAAGTTCCCACAATCTCTTTAAAGCTATGGGGCTTGACTACAGTTACGTTGAAAATGGAAATGATATTTCAACAATGCTCGATGTGTTCAAGGAAGTTAAGGATATCGACCATCCGATCGTCTTGCACGTCCATACTGAAAAAGGTCACGGCTATCAACCAGCTATTGACCATAAAGAAGCTTTCCACTGGCACGTACCATTTGACTTGGCCACAGGAAAAACTTTGCATCCGGTAACTGGTGAAACTTACACTGACGTAATTCACAACCAATTGGAAAAGGAATTCTCAGCCGGTACACCAATTACAGCTATCACGGCGGCAATTCCTGGAAGTTATGATTTGAAACGTTTTGGTAAGAAACACCCTGAAAATTACTTTGATGTCGGAATCGCTGAACAAGAGTCGATTACGTTAGCAGCCGGTCAAGCTAAGATGGGGATGCGTCCAATTGCCTTTGAGTCAGGAACTTTCTTGCAAAGAGCTTATGATCAATTGTCACATGATTTGGGTATCAACAAATTGCCAGTGACGATCATGGTTTCAGGTGGCAGCATCAGTGCTGGAGATCCAACTCACCAAGGAATTTTCGACGTTGCTATGTTGAGTAACATTCCTGGATTGACTTATTTAGCTCCAACGACTAAAGAAGAATTACAAGCTATGATGCATTACGCTTTGCATCAAAATAACGGACCAGTTGCTATCAGAGTTCCAAGCAACGGCGTTCATTCAAGTGAATTAGCCGATTTTGATGCTCACAAGATGAATGTTTTACACAAAGGTCAAAAAGTTGCTATCTTAGGCGTTGGAAGCTTGTTGCCACTAGCCCAAAAAGTTCAAAACGATTTAGATTTTGACGCAACCGTAATCGACCCACGTGATATCTCAAAACTAGATGAAGCAACTTTGACTAGTTTAGAGAAAGACCATCAACTAGTAGTCACGCTTGAAGAAGCTAGTTTAAGTGGCGGCTTTGGTGAAAAGGTCAGTCGCTTCTATGGCAATACTGATGTTCACACTTTGAATTTCGGTGCTGCAAAACGATTCAACGACCGTGAAACTACTGCTGAATTGTGGCATGAATTTAAATTAACACCAGAACAAATTGTAAGTGAAATTAACGCTAACTTGTAACAAAAAAACCTGGCATTTGTCCAGGTTTTTTTGTTGCGTATTAATGGTGCAATTTAAATTCTAGGTAACGATCGTTATATAACCCGACTTCAGCTGGTGTTAAGTCCTTATAAATTTGTAAGTGGCGAATTGTTTGATCGTCCGGATAAAACTGGCGGTCGTTTTGAATAGCTTTTGGCAATAAGGCTTTGGCCTTCTTATTGGGCGTTGCGTAACCAATGTATTCCGCGTTTTGCGCCGCATTTTTCGGTTCACTCATGAAGTTTAAGAAGGCGTAAATAGCATCAAAGTGCTTGGCAGTTTTCGGAATGACCAGGTTGTCAAACCAGAGGTTACTACCTTCTGAAGGCACGATGTAGTGCAAGTGGTCGTTTTCATCCAGCATTTCACTGGCTTCACCGGACCAATCGACAGCGATGGCGGCTTCGTTTTGAATCATGTACATTTTAATTTCGTCAGCGACGATTGCTTTAACATTAGGTGATAGCCGGTTTAGCTTATTGCGGGCTGCCAAAAGGGTAGCTGGGTTCGTCGTATTCATCGATTTGTTCATCGATGCGAGTGAAAAACCCATCACGTCGCGGGCACTGTCAATCAACATAATTTTATCACGGTACTTGGGTTGCCAAAGGTCGTTCCAGTGATTAATACTACCTGCTTTGACGAACTTATCGTTGTAAATGATTCCGAGCGTCCCCCAGAAGTAGGGCACTGAGTAGCGGTTATGTTTATCGAAGTCAAGGTTCATGAAGCGACTATCGTAGTTAGCCATACCGGTCAGGCGCTTCTTATCAAGTGGTAATAACAGGTTGGCTTTTTTCATTTTTTCAATCATGTAGTCACTCGGCACCGTTAGGTCGTAACTAGTCCCGCCCTGCTTGATTTTGGTGAACATGGCTTCATTGCTATCGAACGTTTCTACGTTGACGTGGTAGCCGGTTTGTTTTTGAAATTTAGTCAGTAGATTGGGGTCGATATAGTCTCCCCAAGTATATAAATTCAAGACTTTTTTGCCGGTACTGCCGGAAGTGGATTGCAGCTGGTTAGCACCGAATGCCAGTAGGCCACACACTGCGAATAAGGCAACGATGATACTTAGTAGCTTTTTCATTTGCGGTGCCCCCTCGTATTAGCGTGTCGGTGCCGACTGCTGTATTGGTTAATGAAGTAATAGCCGATAACTAAGATTAACGCCAACAGGAACATGAGGCCGGACAGCGCATTAATTTCCAAGTTGATGCCTTGACGCGCCCGCGAGTAAATTTCGACGGATAGGGTCGAAAAGCCGTTCCCAGTGACGAAAAAAGTGACCGCAAAGTCGTCAAGCGAGTAGGTCAGCGCCATGAAGAAACCGGAAAGGATACCTGGCATGATGTATGGAATTGTGACCTGACTTAATAGTTGCCAGCTGTTGGCTCCAAGGTCGGCGGCCGCGTCTAACAAACTCCGACTCATTTCCTGAACTTTTGGTAGGACCATCAAAACGACGATTGGAATCGAGAAGGCGATGTGGCTGAGTAAAACTGAACCGAAACCTAAGGGGATTTTAAGTGCCGTGAAGAAGATTAAAAAACTAGCACCGATAATAACGTCTGGTGACACCATTAAAATATTGTTCAGTGAAAGTAACGTATTTTTAGTAACGGTGCGGGTCGTTTGACTAATTCCCAGCGCTCCGAGCGTCCCAACAATCGTGGCTAAGATTGATGAAAGCAGCGCAACGAGTAGGGTATCCAAGAAAATCGCAATCAGGCGACTGTCGGTGAATAGGTCCTGGTAGTGTGCCCAAGTAAAACCGTGGAAATTGTTCATCGTGTTGCCTTTACTGAACGAGTAGACGATTAAAAAGATGATCGGTGCGTACAGGATGATAAAGACGAACCAGAGGTATAGGTTGCGCCATTTAAAGTTATGAATGTTCATTTCGTTCCCTCCCTTTTCGTTCGACGTTTGCTGCCACCGGTCAGGCTCATGATGATGACCATCGCAATGATCAAAATTACCCCAATGGTCGAGCCCATTCCCCAGTTCATGGTCGTTAGGAAGTGTTCTTCAATCGCGGTCCCGAGGGTGATTACCTTGTTACCACCAATTAAACGCGTCAACATGAAGAGTGATAATGACGGAATGAAGACGGCTTGGACACCAGCTTTGACTCCCGGCAAGGTCAGTGGAAAGATGACTTTACTGAAAGTCTGCCAGGACGTGGCACCGAGATCCTTACTAGCGTTAACGTAAGATGGATTCAGTTCATTGATCGAGTTATAAATCGGTAGGACCATGAACGGAATTTGAATGTAAGCCGCAACGAAAATAAAGCTAAACTTGGTGAACAAAATTTGTTGCGGGGCTATGCCGATGAATTGTAAAAACTGGTTGGCAATTCCCGCCTGACTGAAAATACCAATGAAGGCGTAGGCTTTCAATAATAAGTTGATCCAGGTTGGCATGATGATGAGTAGTAACCAGAGTTGTGGATACTTAGTAGTGTTCAGTACGTAGGCGGTCGGATAACTGATTATCAAAGTTGCAAAGGTAATTAAAAATGCATACCAAACGGAATTTAAGGTCATCATTAGGTAAGTATTGGACGAAAAATAAGTTTGATAATTGCTCAGTGTAAAGTGGCCGTTGATGTCGAAAAATGATTGGTAGACCAGTAAGACTACTGGTGCGATCACGAACAGGCCAATCCAAAGTATGTAGGGAATAAAGTAGGCTGTTTGCCGACTTAACCGTTGTTTACGTTGCATATGCTGTCCCTCCTAATCATCTTCGTATTTTTCCAGGCGGGCGTCGAAGGCCGCTTCGGTTTCGTTAAGGCGCATGACATGGATATCTTGCGGGTCAAAAGTCAATCCGATTGGTTCACCTTCGTCTGCCGGGTTGGTCGAGTGGACTAGCCATTCATTGCCGTCAGTATCGTAGGCGACAATTTCAAAGTAATTGCCGCGGAATAGTTGGGAATCAACGGTTACCACGAGTTTACCCTGAGCAGCCGCCACGATGTCCAAGTCTTCAGGTCGTAAGACGACTTCAACGGCCTCATTAGATGGTATGCCGGCGTCGGCGCATTCAAAGGATTTGCCCACGAATTCAACTTGGAAGTCTTGAAGCATTTTGCCAGGGATGATGTTACTTTCACCGATGAAATTGGCGACGAAGTGGTTGATCGGCTCGTCATAAATATCAACTGGTGAACCGCCTTGTAGGATTTCACCAGCACGCATGACGAAAATTTCGTCACTCATGGCCAGGGCTTCTTCCTGGTCGTGGGTCACGAATAAGAAGGTAATCCCAAGACTTTGTTGTAATTCACGTAGTTCGTACTGCATGTCTTTTCGTAATTTAGCGTCCAGAGCGGATAGTGGTTCGTCCAGTAACAAGACTTTTGGTCGCATGACTAAGGCTCTTGCAATTGCGACCCGTTGTTGTTGACCACCAGAAATTTCATTGATTTCACGGTCACCGAAGTCGGCGAGTTGAACCATCGCGAGGGCTTCGCTGACCCGTTTATCAATTTCAGCTTTGGAGAGCTTATTGAGTTTTAATCCGAACGCAACGTTTTCGGCAACATTTAGGTGTGGGAATAGCGCGTAGTCTTGGAAGACAGTGTTGACTTGACGTTGGTTGGCGGGAAGGTCGTTAACGACTTGACCGTCAAATTCGACGTCGCCGGCCGTGACGTCGGTAAAGCCGGCAATTGTCCGTAAGATGGTCGTTTTACCACAACCGGAAGGTCCCAGCAGCGTGTAAAATTTACCGGCCTCGAGTTCTAAATTGATATTTTTGAGGATCTGATGGTCCCCGTAACTTTTATAAACATTTTTTAACCGAACAATCGGTTGGATATTAACGGCCAAGAAAAAGACCTCCTTGTGATTTACAAATAAGACGCGTTGGTGACTAGAGTAAACGTACAGGACGTTTGACCAGCGTTACGAACTTGGTGCGTCTGGGTTGCATGATAATAAAGAGTGTCACCAGCAGTTGCGCGGTGATGCGTAGTGCCAAGCTGTAAATCTAGTTCACCGGTTTGGACCATGATAAAGATTTCTGCCAGCGAGGGCTCAAGAGCTTTGAAGCAACCATTGGGCGCGAGCGTAATGGTAACGGGTTCGAGTTTGTTTTCTTTCGAAGCCGGCACCAGCCAAGTTAAACGGTATCCCAGTGCTTCATCGTCATAAGTCGTTTGCTCCGTTGCCCGGTAAACAATCTTACGGCTGGGTGATTCCGGTGCGAAGAATGCGGCGGGGCTACTGCCTAGCACCGCGAGGATTGAGAAAAAGGTCTCCATTGAAGGCGACGATTGATTATGTTCAAGTTGTGATATATAACCTTTACTAAGGTCGGTACGTTCAGCTAGTTCCTCTTGGGTCAGTTGTTTCTGAACCCGTAGGTTGTGGAGTCGTTGACCAATGTCCATGACGCTCACCTCGATTTCTGTTTTCTTAGAGTAAACAAAAAGTTTAGTACGAGCTCTAATTATAGCGAAAAATGACGCTAGAGCAAGTTAAAAATTGCTGATGATGACATATTAGTTTGATTAAATGAAAAAATGAATCTTATGCAATAAAACCCCGACATGCCGGGGTTTTATTGCATAAGAATAGATATGGTACTCATATCATTGTAATTAGGGTGTCTAAACCAATCGTAAAGAAGCATTCATGTTCATGTTTATCTTACAATATTCAATTACTTTAATTCATTATTCTTTTAAACGTTTTTCTAAAGTGGGAACACTTATCTGATATTTTGAGAATTTCAAATATTCGAAAGTCCAAAGGTATCGGGGCTGATGTTCTTTTAGGGGGTGGCAAGAAGTAAGAACAGCACTTAAAGTGGTAAGCAATAGAGATAAGAGCGGTTTTTATTACAAAAAAATAGCCCTAAAATTAATTAGGACTACGAATTAATCGATTACTTTAATTTTGATGCAGCAGCGTCGTCAACGATGATTGTTACATCTGGGTGGTTTTGCAAAGCACTTGCTGGGCAGTCTTCTGTAACAGGACCGTCAACAGTTGCGGCAATAGCGTCAGCCTTAGCTTCACCATAAGCTAGAAGGATGATCTTCTTAGCTTTCATGATTGAGCCAATACCCATTGAGTAAGCAAAACGTGGGACATCTTTTTCATCTTCGAAGAAACGTGTGTTAGCTTCGATAGTTGATTCTGTTAGACCAACTTTTCTAGTCGTACCGTCAAATGGTGAACCTGGTTCGTTGAAACCAATGTGACCATTTCTACCGATACCTAGAATTTGAAGGTCGATAGGATTTTCTTCAATGATCTTGTCGTATTCTTTTGTAGCAGCTTCAGCGTCAGGATTTGAACCATCGGGAACGTATGAATTCTTGAAAGGCTTCTTGTTGAATAGGTGGTCTTTCATGAAGTAGTGGTAACTTTGTTCATTATCAGCATCTAGTCCCACATATTCGTCCAAGTTAACTGATGTGATGTTAGAAAAATCAAGGTCACTGCTTGTCATTTCGTTGTAAAGCGTGATTGGGCTACTACCAGTAGCTAAACCGAGAACTTTAGCACCATTTTCAAGGTCCTCTTTAACAAGTTTAAAAGCTTCTTTACCGCCCATTTCGGTATTCTTAACTTTAATTATATTCATCTTCAAAAATCTCCCATCTCTATTTATCTGGTCTAGTCCAATTTAATGCATTTTAAGGATATTGTCAACAAATTTGGGTAATTAAGTAAAAAAATTTATAAAATGTCTATAATCAATGCAAAATCTTCACAACTTAGGTATATTTTTTAATATAGAGATAAAACTAAAGAGGCAGAATAATTTGGAAAAAATATTATCTACATCCGAGGGTAACGTCAACACAAATCTAGTTGGATCAGTTAACAGTGAAAAGATTATCGTCTTACTACCTGGTATCAATGGTTCAATTGAGTATTTCAATGAAATGATTCCCTACTTAAAAGACAAATACACCGTTATAGCGCTTGATTTATTAGGTCAAGGTAAATCTTCTAAGGTCAAAGGTGGTCACTATACGATCGACTCACAAGCTTGGAATATGCTTGAAGCAATTGCCCGCTGGAAGATAACTAATCAATTAATCATTTTTGGTTATGGCGTCGGCGGACTGATAGCAGTAAATATGGCTGAATTGCGTGGCTTTACGGTTTCAAAACTAATTCTTTTGAATACGCCTGCCACTGACAAGTACGCTGAGATGGATGCTAGTTCACGAGTTGCCAATATTCCGTTGTTGGGTAAGTTGGCAAAATCTCCAGTTAAGTCCAATTTGTATTTTGCCAAAGACTTTGACAAGAAAACTTTGGCGGATCCAAAAATTGTTGACGAAGCAGCCAATCTAGTCGATCACAAGGTTGAGAAAAAGTTGCAAGGGATGTCTTCAGCATACTTGAGCGAAAAATTCTTGAACAAGCGCTTGCGTAAAATCAAGATTCCAACATTGGCACTTTATTCTAGAGACGATCAAATTTTGACGGAAGCTGGAATTAAGGATGCCAAGGCTACAATTGGTCGCGTGCCTGATTTAAAGATTGAAGATGTCGACGATGCTGGTCATTTGGCAATACTGGAACAACCTCAAACTATTGCTGAAAGTATCATTGATTTTGACGAATCTACCGTTAAAACTGAAGAAGAATAACACTTAAAAAAACACTCCAAAATGGGGTGTTTTTTGTTTTGAAAAAGCATTAATTTGTGGTTATAGTTAGGGGCAAGGAGGGTGCTATGAAAAGACGGCGGTGGCTTTATTTATTGGCAATGATTTTTGGAATTATTTGTACAAGTCAGGCAGTTTTGGCGGACGTTTCTAGTGGACCTAATACGGGAAAATTGGTGTATCAAGATAAAGAATATATCACCAATGGTCAATATGATAAATTGGTGAAGATCAATCAAGGGTTAAATGTTGGCCCGCACCCACAATCGATTAATTTGATTATTAAAAAGCAGTTTGACGAATATGGCAATGACGATATTATGTTGAATACTAGCTTTAATTTCTTGAATAAGAATCGTTCGTTGTGGTTAGGCGATTCAGAAGGTCATTCAGCAAGTTTTTCTAAAAGATGGGGCTCTGGCAGTAATTTTTTAATCGTCGATCTACAAAATAATTTATTGTGGTTTTACCCTAGTGGGCAGGCCGCGTCTTTTTTGACTGATTATGGTTATAAGGTCTATCGTTCGGGATATAATTTTAAAATTGAGCACAGTAATGCTTCGAGAAAAATTGATGTGGCGCTTGACGTGGCAGATGAGATGACACCGGAATTAAAAAAGGTGGCAAGAAGTAAAAAACGATTGCATAATTTGAGTTTTGAAGATCTATTTGAATTTTTCAGGAAATATTTGATGATATTGATTTTTCTGACGCAAATTATTGTAGCTATTATTTATACGATGACTAAGAAAAAGGGCCGTGGTCCTTATCAGCCAGAAATTAATGATTCTTATGATGCAGGATTCAATGAAGGCTATTATTATGGGAGAAATGATCCCTCAAATTAGGAGGTAAAGATGGCTTTTATCGAGTATTATTTTGGATTGATCGTTATGATTGTCACAATTCTAACTTGGCGATGGACCGTCTATTTGATGATGGATATTCCCAAAGGGTCTTCTCCTAGACAAGTTAAAATTGGTAAAATTTGTCGGTATATTATGCTATTTAGTGGCTACTTTTTTATTGTTTGCTGGATGTTTATGACAGCATGAAAAGAGCTTGATTCTTAGAATCAAGCTCTTTATTTTGTCTTAACGAGTGGAATTAAATTTTTATTCTTTTGAGAACTAGCAACTGGTACGTAAGATTTGTTGTCCTTGTAGACGAATTGGATGACGTCGTAATTATTGTCGAGTTTCTTAGCAGATTTTTGGATGATGTTCTGAATTGAGCGGATGTACAGCTTTTGGTCGGTAGTGGCGTTGTTATTTTGAACGGCTTCATAAGTAGTTTTGATGTATTTTTGAGTCTGTTTGTCAGTTAATACCACTATGATCACAGTGTGTGATTTCTTACTGGTTTTGTCGTTTATGTTGCGATCTTCTTTGACCGTGGCGACTTTGCCGTTGCTGTTGAATTGTTGATTGAGTTCTTTTTTGATTTTAGGGTATGTGGGTGTTGTTGACGGACTTGGCGTTCTCAAAGTGAAGAAGGAAAACAGGACAGCAAAAATTATTACGCCAACGATGGAGATTATTAGTGGAACTTTTGGAAGTGATTCACGATATCTTTTTTGCATGTTTAACCTCCTGTGATTACGGAAATTATAGCAGATTTTTTTGGGTTTGTTTGGGATGAAGGGGAAAATAAAACCACTGCTTGGTGTTTGCAGTGGTTTTTTGTAATTTGAGATGACTTACTTCTAAAACTTGATAAACGTTTAAAGTATCCTGATCCAAGGTTTGTAATCAGTTGAAATGACTTACTTCTAAAACTATTGAAGCCTTTTGAAGCTTCTTGTGACTGGTTTGTAATCAGTTGAAATGATTTACTTCTAAAACAATGGCGACGATTCAAACGTTAAACGTTGGGGTTTGTAATCAGTTGAAATGACTTACTTCTAAAACCCAGGCACTAAACCACACTATATTATTGACGGTTTGTAATCAGTTGAAATGACTTACTTCTAAAACTTGGTTCCTGACTTTCATAATTATGAACTTGGTTTGTAATCAGTTGAAATGACTTACTTCTAAAACCCGAACATATACATCGTATATAATTCATCCGGTTTGTAATCAGTTGAAATGACTTACTTCTAAAACAAGTGATTAGGTTGAGCAATCAAATTGATTGGTTTGTAATCAGTTGAAATGACTTACTTCTAAAACAATGGGATTACTGCAGCTGATGCAATTGGTGGTTTGTAATCAGTTGAAATGACTTACTTCTAAAACCTGCTTCAGTAGTTCAGCAGGCTATGAATAGGTTTGTAATCAGTTGAAATGACTTACTTCTAAAACTAATAAACTGTTTTTGCTAAAGGTCGTGGAGGTTTGTAATCAGTTGAAATGACTTACTTCTAAAACAATTTATTAATAATAGATTTATCAGTATTTGGTTTGTAATCAGTTGAAATGACTTACTTCTAAAACAATTTATTAATAATAGATTTATCAGTATTTGGTTTGTAATCAGTTGAAATGACTTACTTCTAAAACAAGGCAAGAGCTTGAAAATGCTCGAGAACCGGTTTGTAATCAGTTGAAATGACTTACTTCTAAAACCTGCCCTAAGTCTTTTTCTATTTTATTTTGGGTTTGTAATCAGTTGAAATGACTTACTTCTAAAACCCAGCTGCAGGCTCTTCAATTGATGTAACCGGTTTGTAATCAGTTGAAATGACTTACTTCTAAAACACCGGTACCCTCGACTAACCCAAGCATCTTGGTTTGTAATCAGTTGAAATGACTTACTTCTAAAACATAGTGAATTTAGTTGCCGCTCAAGTTGTTGGTTTGTAATCAGTTGAAATGACTTACTTCTAAAACTTGTCTTGTAAGATTTCCTTAACGTCCTTAGGTTTGTAATCAGTTGAAATGACTTACTTCTAAAACTCAATTACGTTAATACACACTATGCGGAGTGGTTTGTAATCAGTTGAAATGACTTACTTCTAAAACGAAATGTCGTTTCAATTAATGAATATGGTGGGTTTGTAATCAGTTGAAATGACTTACTTCTAAAACCGTTGATTTCTAATTAATCTCTAATAATCAAACCTAACGTGATCTTCATCAATTGAATACAATTTAACATTTAAATCATCTTCTTTCAGCGTCATTGGGAATGATTCTAGGGAAATTACTAGTAAGTTCAACGATTTTAGATAGTCATTTAACTCATTTAATTGATCATGACTAAGTAATCTTTCTAAATTATGAAATAGAAGTAATTTTTTGCTAGTAAACTCACTATAAAAGCCTACTATACTTGTAATTTTATCACAGTAGCTTTGCCAATTACTATCATCAATACGTATTTCTTTGGCTTTCAGTAGTTTCTCGAAGTTAGCGAACGGATCAAAGTTTATTTCTGAATCGTAGGCAGTTATAGCTTCAAAAACAAGGTTGTTTTCATTAGCGTTTAGATTTTCTATTTTTTCACGTAGTATCGGAGAGTCATGGAGTATTTTTTTTAAGACATATTTTATATTTGAAGTGGAATTTAAATTATATCCAGTTAAGTCGCCAATGAAAGATATGTCGGTCAACCTTTCTTCTAATATTTTTTTAGGATTGGTATAAAAGTGTACTACTCTATCAGGATCATCGACTAAGGTATCTTGTTTTTTCAATTTATTGATTCTGAACAACAATTGAGAATATTCAACTTTATTTTGAAAATTGAACAGGGTGATACCGTAGTCTAAGGGAAATGGTTCGTAAGGATAAATTGTAATGGATGCCTTCATATCACTGTCAACCTTTCAAACGTATTTTCGACAGATTCATTTTTTTTACCAGTAATGAAGGTCATGGATGCAAACTGTTTTTCAGTAACAATAAGTGACTGAATTAAACCACTTTTAGGAGCGTAAAGGGAGATTTTCTTTTCCAATAGCTGAGCAGCTTGTTTATCTATCAAAATACAAGTGTAAATTGATTCTTGCATCATCATGAAGCCATCCCCGTCGAGATGCTTTCGAAATTGGCGATAATTCTTGCGGTCTCGTGCTGTCAATGTAGGTAAGTCAAACATTATTATCAATCTCATTACTCTAGCCCTCATCTTTTATAATTACCTTTCCAATTTGTTCACGCTTGCCATTTAAAAAATCGATTGAAGCATGAACGTATTTGTTAATGCCAGTCTTCAAAGAATAATCTTTACCTTCAAAAGACACTATTTTGTCGAGTGTAGTAATTAATTCAAATTTTACGTATTCGTCAAATTGATAATCTCTTTTTTCATAAACGGTCAGATCGATTGCTTGTCGAAATGGTTCCATTAAATCACTAGAAAGATTGAAGAAGTTTTTCATGCTGTGATGGTGAATACCCAGTTGTGTTAAATATCCTTGAGAGACTATTTCTTGGTTAAAATTTGATAAGAGAATTGTATAACCATAATTTAACATCATCCCCACCCGAGTCTCATTAGTTCGAGTAAAGCCATCTCCGTAAAGAAGTGGAAAATACTTTTTAGCAATAACGGCTTCCCGGTTTGATTCGTCGTTATCTAAAATTTTGTTGTATTCTTGGTCAAGTGAGGTAGTATCGATGCCTAATTTTTTGGCGACATCGATTTGATTCTCAATTTTATTTTTAATGATGTATGTCCAAAGTTTTTGTTTTTTATCAATTGTCCAAGAAATCTGGTCTTCGATATTTTGATTACGATTCACATTAGAATAATAACCATTTAACTCTGAACAAGGATTATGATCTTGGTCACAAAAAATGATCTTAATGTTGCTTTCAACAAGTTTAGAGATTAAATAGCCAGTAATCACTGCTTGTGTGGTGCCGACGATAACACAATGTATATGATGAAATGGGATTCGCTTGATACTGTCAGTAGTTTGAACTAATAAATGATTTGATTTATAAGATAATTTAGCTTTCTGAGTAATATAAATTGTTTCCCAACCCATTTTTTCTCTCCTATTCTGGTTGTTTTTTGAATGAAATTGAAATATAATTTACTTGTTTGTAATTAGTTGAAATGACTTACTGAGTTAAAATAAACATTTATGTTAAATAGTCATTTTGACTGGCTCCCGCGTGGGGGCCTTTTTTTATACCTTAATCTATGTGAATTCTTGATTCAAAAAGTCCAGTTATTGATTGGTATATAAGATCTGAATTTGTTACATTTAATCCGCTACTCTTTCTTCCAAATCTGGATTTTTTTACGTTGTTGAATTTTAATTCAGCATTTCCCGAATTTGCATGTAAAAATTTAAGCAATTGAGATAGTGTTTTTACTTTTTCAATAGTATTTGAATCTTTAAAATTATCGAGGTTCTTTTGTAAAAATAACCGTTCATTTTGATAGTAAGGATAAAATTGCTCCATCTTCTGAACAATAGTCTCAAAGATCTCATCAAGAATTTTATCATCATAATCAGCCAAAATTGAATCATATTTATATTCTGAATTCTTTTCTAGCAAGGTAAGTAATGCAACATACTTATAAGGTAGGACCAGTTGTTGAGAGTTAGTGATTTCCATATCGGATTTCAAATTGAGATAACCATTTTTCTCACTGTAAATTAGTTGTCCCAATGGAATATCACTTTTTATTATTTCAACCGACTTTTTATGTTTGATATTTTGTTCAACGTAATCTGTTAAACTAATTTTCTTTTCATCAATTTGTTGAGCTAATCGAATTGGAATTTTGATTAGCTTATTTTTTTTGCCATCAATTTTTGCTAAGACGATATAAGCGGGGTTGTCACCGGAATAACCACCATAAATTTCAGGGTCTAATTCAGTCTTCAATGGAATTAATTTACCTTTCCCACGAGGATAGACCGTCTGATTGTAAAACTCACCGCGGCCTTTTTCGGTACGTCTAGTGACGTTGAATTGTTTGTATTGGAAAATCTTTTGAACTTTCTTTTTCATATCTAGATTCCAAATTATTTCACCCGTTTCACGATCAATCTGCTCTTCACCTTTGACCAATGGGGAAATAATGAATCCGTTCTTGTATGAGTCAGTGATATGGTGCTTTTTTCTGAATTGTTGCATCGAGCTATTGAAGAACCGTTTGTATTCTTTTTGAACTAGCATCATGTTGTCGGTTGGGAATTTTCTCATCTGATAGAGTCCTAATAAACAAGCTAGGTAAGCATCTTGGGCGTGATGATAGTCATTGACATTCCGGTTTTTAACAAATTCAGGATGTGCGAAATGAAAATCGGTTTGTTCTCTGAAGGCTTTTCTAAAGGCAGTAGCCGTATTTGCTCTAGTTTCGATACAAGTCGTACCAAATTTACCGTACATCGAATTTAGGATGTTAGAAACGTGTTTAATTATTTGTGACGTTTGAACTAGTTGACGGTTGATGAAATTAGTTTGATCTTTTTCAGTAACTTGCGTTCTAGTTAGATTTTTAAACTTCTTTGGACCCATCAAGCCGGCATCTTTCATGGCACGCCAACGGTCAATGTTTTGATTGATGATAGTTTGATCTAGTAGCAGGTCGTCTAATTTATGCTGGTTTTCTGAAGCCAGGACTAACGCCCGATTTTCCAGAGAATCATCTTTGATATAAGTTTGTGGCAAGATATGATCGATTTGGTAGTCGGAGAGGCGATTGATATCTAGTGGTTGGTCTGAATAGAGACTTTTACCCATTTGTAAGAAGTAAAGCATCAAGCGGTCGCTAGAAAGATTGTTACGGTTGGCCCTTAATTCAGATTGAATTTGTTTACTAGGTACTAAATAATCTTGTAATTCAACGGCAAATTTTTTAGCATTCTTTTCGATTTTCTTATAAGTCCGATTTACGCGGCTAGATCTAGAGTTAGTCAATTCGCTAATATCAGTTTCTCGAGTGAATTCTAGGAAAATGTGTTCAGGAGCGTGTCCCATAACTTTGACTAATTCTTGAATAATAGTTAATGATTGCGAGATACCACGTTTTAAAGCCGGTGAAGTTTTGATCTCGTCGACCATTTCTTGTGGTGTAGAAACTTTAGCTTTGTTCAAGTTATAGGATTCGACTTGCTCGTTGAAATCGTATTTGTCAGCTTTTAAAGTGCTAATGAAGTTACGATTGGTATTCCACATAATATCGAGGATTGAGCATTTAGTGGGTTGCCCTTTGACGGAAATTTCGGTTTTGAGGCCAGTCAACAGCTTCTTAGATAGGCGTCCCCAACCTTGATAACGCATGTTGGAAATTTTCTTAATTTGTTCAGGTGTATAAGCAAAGGAGTTGCTATTTAGCTTTAATTTCAAAATTTGTTTATCTTCGAAAATCGTTAGCCATTCAACTAATTGTTCCAATTGAGCCAAATTTTCCGGATCGTTGACGAATTCTTCACCAAAGATTTTTTTGAAATCATGATAAGTGGAAAGACTAGAATTGAATTTACTCTTGTCGGCTAAACCGGAGATTGTGGGATTGACGTAATAGCTTTGATTGATCAGCCATTTTTTCAATCGATCAGAAGAAACAGAACGGTGGGTTTTAAAGAGTTCATCGAAAATACGTTGTTTAACATCTACTTTTAAACTAACTTCGTCTTCAGAGTCACCATCAGAAACTCGAAGATTATTTAATTCACTGAGAACTTCGTATTTTTGATAGATCAAGCTCATTTTGGGCAGGACTGGTTCGCCGATCAAATAAGAATCGGTACTAGTCATTCGTTTGATGAATTTATTTGAAGATTTTTCACGGTCAACGACGTCATCAAAATTCCAAGGGCGAACAGGTTCGTTAACTTTCTTTTCCATCCAAGCAAATTGATTTTTGCCATCGTTTTGTAGCGGCCCAACGTAGTAAGGAATTCTAAAGCTTAGGATAGATAGCAGCTTATTTTCATTTTCTTTCAAAAATGGATAGTATTGGGCTTGATTTTCAATGATCAATTTCATTTCGTTTTCATTCAATTGGAAAGGAATTACACCATTTTCATTGGTTCGCTGTTTTAATAGATAAGTTTTATCTTCAATTTTTTGTAAGGCTTCATTAGCTAAATCTTCCGGAGCAGCAATCTCCAAGAACTTTCCCATATCCTTGTAAAAGTCTTGGATATCTTTTTTACCGGAATGTGAATAGGCGGCGTAGGCTTGTTTTGCAGCTTTAACGGCTTTCTTGTCAGACGTCTGTTGCCACATCTGTTTTAATTTGGCCAAATCCTTTTTGTGATCACAGTATTGTCTAACCTTAGCGAAACTGAGGTAAGTTTCGCCCATTAAAATGTCGTTTAAGGTAATGGCACTATAAATGGAGTTAGCTGAATCAATTAGGTTAAATTGTTCATCAGTTAAAACTGAATCCAGATCACTCAATTTAGTTTCGACAGTACTTGAGGATAGTTCAATGTCTTGTTTTTCTTCAGTTTCCAAAGCAAACAGTTTAGTCAAGTTGGCCTTGTTTCCAAGAATCAAAGTTAAAATGATTTTATAAGTTTTAATGGCATCTTTATCAGTGCCTAGAAGGGGTATGATATTGCGAATCTTTGAAGTAGGGTTACTTTTTGCTAGTAAGAGCTCACTTATTTCTTCAAAATCCGTATCGGCTGGGAACTGTAATCCGAAAGACATTAATTGTGAATTGAAATTTTCTAATAGTTTAGTTAAACCTTTATCCATATTAGAAACATCAAATTTCTGGTGTTCGTAAGTAAAATTGCCACGGTACTTTAAAATGTTGTGCAGAGCTAAATAGACGAGCCGAATATCAGCTTTAGACGTATCCTCAATTAGTCTTTTCCGTAGATGATAAATGGTAGGGAATTCGTGATGATAATTGACGTCGGTATAATTTTTGTCGATGAATAAATTGTACTGATCACGAGTTCTAGTGGAGTCATTTTTTGAAACCCAAGAATTTTGTAACCTTAATAGGAATGATGGGTCTACTTTTGCTAGTTCTTCTGAAAAAATCTCATTCAACCAATTGATGCGGTTCTTTCTTCTCCGATAACGGCGACGAGTCGAACGAAAAACTCTTCTGTCAGCAGCGGTATTTGCGGCAGTAAACAGCCGAGTTCCCCAAAGATTTTTCTTTTTAGCTTTCAGTAAATTATAGTTGTCATCCGTTACGGCCCAACCAACTGAATTAGTACCAATATCTAGTCCAATACTATATTTTTTATTTCGATCACTCATTATGAAGCCTCCCTTAATGTTATACGCTTTCATATTAGCAGAAAAATGAATATAAAAGTCCCACAATAAGCGAATAAATTGACTTACCAGATGAGATTTTGAATAATCGAGATATAACAAATATGCAGCAGAAAGTAGGATTAAAAAATGCCTTCACATCAAGCTTTATTGGTTATTGATTATACAAATGATTTTGTAGCAGATAATGGTGCTTTAACTTGTGGAGCACCTGGTCAAAAGATTGAATCGAGGATTTTTAATTTAGCTGAGGATATGTATCAAAATGGCGATTGGGTTTGGTTCCCAACAGACGTTCATAAAGCCGGCGACAAATATCATCCCGAAACGAAACTTTTCCCACCCCATAATGTTCGGGGCACTTGGGGCCGGGAACTCTTTGGTGGTGTCAAAGACTGGTTCGATAGTCATGATGACAATGAACAAGTTAAACTATTTGATAAGACCCGTTATAGCGCCTTTGCTGGAACAGATTTAGACCTGCGCCTTCGGGAAAGAAAAATTGATACTTTGCATCTAGTTGGTGTCTGTACTGACATTTGCGTTTTACATACAGCCGTCGATGCATATAATTTGAACTATAAACTTGTAATTCATGAAAATGGTGTGGCTTCATTTAATCAAGCTGGCCATGAGTGGGCTTTAGATCACTTCAAGAACTGTCTCGGTGCAGAAATCGTCAAATAAAAAAGCTTCCCAAAATCGGGAAGCTTTTTTATTTGATGTTATTTTTGATTTCTTTTTCGGCTAAATATTCATCAGTCTGAGTACCTAAGAATAATGGAACCTTCTCTTCAACGACATCGCTGAATTCCAAGCCATACCAAAGAGATGGTGAAATGGTGATATTTTGTAGCAAAAGTCTGCCACCGATCAACATCCGATCCAAGCCATTCATATGTTCTTGAGCACCTAAGTCTTGGAATTGCTGGTTCTGAATGATGAATTTGAAGGAACCAACGTGACGATTAGGGACCATTGAATAAGGAGGTGTCTGATCGTTGATGACATGTTTTTTGATCAGATCATTGATGATTTGACGAATATAAATATTGACGTGTTGAGATTTCTTGAATCCAAGATTTAATTGAACATTGACGACGTTTCTCGTATGCATCATATCGATCGTGTAGTTACATTCGTACGGTGCACTCGTTTGATTGACCGTTATGAACCAATAGACCTTAGCCCGTTTAGGTGCTTGGTCTAAAATTGAATAGATGATGGAACGTTTAATCGAATAATCCTTACCTAATTTGATCATGTAAACTAAATTAGTCGCGTATGTTGGGAATCCAGGATCCTTACTTAATTTCTCCAGTTGGGGGATGTAGTCGAGTAGACAAACATTCTCGCTTTCTGACAAATAAGCATCACGCCGTTTGTTGCCGAAGAACCAAATTACCATCACTGCTAAAATAGCCAAAGTGATTATAACGGTGACATAACCACCATGAATAAATTTCACTAGACTGGAAATTAGAAATAATCCTTCCAATGCTAGGAAAAATACCATGAAAACATTGGCCAAATGACGATGCTTTTTCATAATTAGGAATTGATGCAATAGAATTGTTGTCATCAACATCGTTAGTGTTATAGCGAGTCCATAGGCTGCTTCCATATGTTCTGAAGAACCAAAGATCCAAACGATACTGACAGTAATCGTACAAAGAATCCAATTGACCGATTCAATATACAATTGACTTTCATATTTACCAGGAAATTTTACTCTTAATCTAGGTAAAATTTTTAACCCGATAGCTTCCTGAACAAGTGTGTACGAACCAGTTATCAAAGCTTGTGAAGCAATGATGGCTGCTAGTGTCGCTATAACGATAGCAAAGATTTTGAAATCGCTAGGTAGCATTTCATAGAAAGGATTGATTCCGGAAATCTTGTTATACTGACTGTTTTGATAGTTGGAAATCACCCAAGCAGCTTGGCCGAAGTAGTTGAGCATCAGCATGGAATAGACGAATGGCCAGGTGAAATAAATATTGTGCTTACCAACTTGTCCCATGTCAGAATACAAAGCTTCAGCACCAGTTGTTGCCAAGAAGACACTGCCTAAGATGAAAATACCAACTTTATTGACAGGACTGAATAAAACCTTGATGGCATAAATTGGTGATAGTGCCTTTAAAACTTCAAAGTTACCAATGAGATTAAATAGACCGGCGATACCAATAAAGCTGAACCAAATCAGCATAATAGGACCAAAAGAACGACCGATTCGTTCAGTTCCAAATTTTTGAATGATGAAAATTGATAAAAGAATTACCGTTACGATAATTAAAACGACTGATTGATGACTAGAAAAAATGAAGTTACCAAATTGTTGGCCTTTAATTCCTTCAATCGCTGAAGTAACCGTTACGGCTGGAGTAAGTGTTCCATCTGCTAAAAGAGCGGAGCCACCGATTAGAGCAGGAATAATCAACCATTTACCTTGGGAACGAACTAAGGCATATAGGGCAAATATTCCACCTTCGGAATTATTATCGGCCTTCATGGCGATCAGAACATACTTAATAGTTGTGATCAACATTAAAGTCCAAAAAATCAGTGAAACGCTCCCGAGAATATATTCGGGTTTAGCGTCTGCCATTGTACCGGCATTACCGATAATCGAGTTCATAACATAAAGCGGGGAAGTCCCGATATCGCCATAAACGATTCCAAGGGTGATCAACATACCTAATAAAGATAGTGATGATTTTCTCTTTTCCATGACAAACTCCTTAAAAATATAAATATTTCATTCTTCTTAGAATGCGACTCCATTATAATTGTTCGAATAAAAAACTGATATTTTAACGCTCTCTGACAGAAGTTGAATTGGTATACATAGAAAAAGAATTGTAATAAAATACGGAACAATATAGAGGAGTATTTGAAATGCTTGTGAGGGCCTAGTTTAACTATCAAAAAAAGAATGTGATAATTATGAACTTAAGCTTTATGATACTTTCAATAATATTGGTCTGGATAATGGTGCCAGGAATCGCTATTTTTTACAGTGGTTTCGTGCCCCAAAGAGATGTCAATCGAATCTTATTTAATAGTTTTTTAATGTTTGGAGTTGCTGGCCTACTTTGGGTCGCCGTAGGATTCTCGGCTGCTTTTGAAGGTAATATTTTTGGAGTGATCGGTAACTTTCATCATCTTTTCTTATCAGGACTAGACTTATCGTCTACTTATGGCACAACGGGTTTGCCGACAAGCGTATACTTACTCTTTCAAATGATGTTTGCGATTTTGACACCAGCACTTTTCTTAGGAGCAGTCGCAAGTCGAGCTAGGATCAGATTCATCGTTTTATTCGTAATTTGTTGGTCATTATTGGTCTACTATCCATTAGCTCATATTGTTTGGTCCGCAAGTGGTTTTTTGGCCAGGTTAGGAGTATTAGATTTTGCTGGTGGAACAGTAATTCATATTGATGCTGGTATAACGGCGATGATATTAGCCATAACGTTGCGAAAACCGTATCAGTACAACAATGAAGTTGCCAAAGGTAATTCAATGTGGATCTTGTTTGGTACAGTACTTTTATGGATTGGCTGGTATGGTTTCAATGCCGGCAGTGCTTTGAAATTAAATACCCAGGCCATCAACGCATTCTTTACTACTACTGTTGCTGCTTGTTCAGCATTAGTCACTTGGATAGTTTTGGAAAACATTTATAAATCGCAAGTCACCGTCAGTGGCATTTGTACTGGCAGTATTTGTGGGTTAGTTGGAATAACACCAGGGACTGGCTATGTGACAATTTTTGGTAGTTTTCTCATCGGTATTATTTCCGCAATAGCTAGTTTTTATTTTATGAATTATTTGAAATATAAATTTCATTTAAACGATTATTTAGATATTTTTGGATGTCACGGCGTCAGTGGTATCGTTGGTTCAATTGCAGTAGGTTTGTTCGCCACTAAATCAGTTAATAGTAGCGTTATAACGAATGGACTGCTGTATGGAGGAGGCTTCAAACAATTAGGCCTTCAGCTATTGGGAGTGATTTTCACGATTATTTTCGTATCAATTTTGACCACAGTTATCGTATTAGTTTTGAAAAAATTATTTAGAGGAAACATAGGTGTCACGCATGTAATCAAATAAAAGAACTTTGGACATAATATAACAATTTCTTCTTAAAACAAATAGCACCAGGAAATCGTTCTGTGATTACCTGGTGCTATTTGCCTTAATGCTCGAATGCCCTGTTGTCTTGTTCTCTAATTTTTATGTGGATGTCTGGTGTTGCGAGTTCTCGTTTTACTGTTTTCAGCTTTTAAAGATTGGATTTCATTTTCAATTTCACTGAGGACCTCGATTTGCATCTTCTGGATATCTAAAATATGTGGCCATTGAACTTCATTTAGCTGATCCAGTTTTTCATGTAGAATTCTAATTTCCATCTCTGATTTAGTGTTGGTCCGGTAATCATTTTCGGAATCAAAACGGTCACGATCGGCTTGTCGGTTTTGACTCATCATAATGATCGGTGCTTGAATTGCAGCCACACAACTGAGAAATAAGTTCAATAATATGAAAGGATAGGGGTCAAAATGCATCCCGAATAGATGGAGGACATTGATTGCCATCCAGCCGACTAAAACAATTGTGAAGACGATAATAAAGCCCCAGCTACCACCAAATTTGGCAACAGCGTCGGCCATCTTTTGGCCACGAGTTCTTTTGCCATAGACGGTGTCGTTGATATTTTTGATGACGTAAGTATCTTTAGCTAGTTCTTTTTTGAGTTTGTCGCTCATTTGATGATCGATCTCTAAATCCTGATCGATGATTTTTTGCATATTTGAAATTCTGAGTTTTTGTAAATCTTTTAGGCAAATGAATGAGGACGGTTTTGCATAGTGGTTGTTTTCTTTGATCTGTGTTTTTAAAACATCGCTGAGGTCGCGAAGAAATAGTCCTTCAGTAATGGTGAAACGATTGCCGCAAATCGTGCAAATTTGATTTTTGTTAATTGCCATGATGTCACCCCTTGGAGTTATTCATGGTTAGTATATTATTTGGATTTTTATAAAGCAAAGATTGGGTGTTTTGTGGGGATTTGGAGAATAAAAAAACAACCTGACTTCTTTTTGATGAGAGAAGTGGTTGTTTTTTTTATTTTTGAATATAACCATGGTTTCTGGCAGTTTAACTGAAACGCGTTCCGCAGGCCAGGACTTGGACATATAGCTACGTTTCCCAAATCATCCGCAAAGTGCGCGAATAATTCGTGAAACTAGGCTATCTGCCAAGTCCTGAGCAGGCCTGCTCCACGCTCTATCTAAATGGTTCCTTTCTTAATAGCAGTCTTAATACCACCAATTTCCATAATTCCTCTATCAGCTGAAAGGTGCTTCAACAATGAAGCAAATGTTCCTTTGAACTTGAGGTTCTTGCTTGTGATTTCAGCAATTCCGTGGTTTTGTCCAAGTGATGCGACGGTACCCATTGACTTGTAAACGAATGGTTTCAAATCTTTGCCGTTTAATGCGGCGGCAATATTAAAGGCAGCTCCTGATCCTTCGGCGGTAGCTAATTGACCAGTTGTTGGATATGGGCGTTCTTCACCCTTTGGAATAACGGCTGAGTCGTCTCCGATGAAGTATGCTTCTGGATGTGCTTCTAGGTTCAAGAATTCGGTTGTCATGACACGATTTCTTTTGGCATCGATTCCAGAGTCTTTGATGACGTCACTACCACTGACACCAACAGTCCAGATGATTGTGCTTCCGCCAACACTCTTTTCAGTGTCGCCATCCATATAAATAACGGAATCTTTTTCAATTTTCTTAATTTTAGCTCCTGTAAGCAACTTAATGCCATTCTTATCCAAATAGTCAACGGCATAGCTTGCAAGGTTCTCATCGAACATTGGTAGGATTCTCGTTGCCATTTCGAGGCAAGTTACTTTGATTTCAGGAACATCGTATTTAGCTTTTAGAATTTTTACAGTGTCAACTAATTCACCAAGAATTTCAACACCAGTGAAGCCGGCACCACAAACGATGATAGATAAATCCTTAGGATCTTGTGAGTTCTTATAATTTGCGATGTTTTCGTTGATCTTCTTGTAAATATTTTCAGCTGATTCAAGATCTTGAAGGATCAAGGCATTTTCACTAGCACCTTCTAGTCCAAAGTCTTCAGAACGGAAGCCTAAAGAAACAACGATGTAGTCGTATTTGATATCTTCGTGATCTGAGAATTTAACAGTTTTGTTGTCTAAATCAAGCGAAGATACATTTGCCTTGATAAAGTTAACATTTGAAGGTAAAACTGAACGAATTTCAAAACTTACTGCCTCAGCACGGTTAGTTCCTGCTGCGATAGTGTGTAGAGCAGTTTTTTCGACGTGTCGATCATTTTTATCGATCAAATCAATTTGTGTTCCTGCTGGAGTGCTTTTTGCCAAATCACGAGCAGCTCTCAAGCCACCGTAACCAGCACCTAGTACTAAAATATGTGCCATAATTAACCTTCTCCTTCTATTTTCTAAATAAAAAATGTTTACGTTATCATTATATCGCGTGCACTGATTTAGTGGTAACTATAAGCTATAGCGGATTCTTATTAATTGAGTTCTTGAGAATAAATGGTGCGATGATCGTAATCAAAATGATACTGATGATTACTGCTGAATAGTATTCTTCCGATAACAGTTTGGCGCTAAAGCCGATTTGGGCAATTATCAAAGCCATTTCACCACGAGAAATCATCCCCGCACCAATGACATAGGAATCTTTTTTACCAAAGCCAGAGATTCGAGCCCCGAAACCAGCACCAATCAATTTACCGACAATTCCGGTGATGGTAAAGATAGCAATCAACCAGAAGTCACGAAGAAAACTGTCGAATTCAAGATTTAAACCAATGCTGATGAAAAATACTGGAATAAAGATTCCATAACCGATCGTTTCGATGTTACGACTAACCTTTTCGTCATAGTAGCTTGAATTTGATACTGCAATTCCGGCCACGAATGCACCTAAGACAGCATCTAATTGAACTACGTCGGCGACATAAGCCATCACAAAACAAATTACCAACGCAAAAATTGTTGTAGCATGAGTGGCTTCAACATATTTAGACAAGTGCATCAATTCGGGAATAATCCATTTGTGAAGTACGAGAATTAAAATTCCAAAACCGATCCACATAGCTAGTAGCAACAATAATTTTTTGGCCGAGAAATCACCAGTCAAAGTACCAGACATGACACTCAAAATAGAAATGGCCAAAATATCATCGACAACAGCCGCTCCTAAAATGACAGTCCCGGACGAGCTTGAAAGGTAGTTGAGACTCTTCAAGACTTCAACAGAAATGGAAACTGAAGTAGCGGCAAAGACGACGGCCATGAAGACACTTTCCTTTAAATTGATACCAAAAATTAAGGCAGTTGCCAGTGATAAAGCGACGGGGAGAATTACCCCAAAAATTGCGACATTAATACTTGGTAATAAATGTTTCTTTAGTAATTTTAAATCACTTTCTAGACCAGCTAGAAACATTAATAAGACGACACCAATTTCTGAAAAGAGATCAACTTCACTACTAGGTTTGACGATGTTTAAGACACCTTTACCTAGAATGACCCCCAAGATCAGTTGTCCAATGACAGCAGGTAAATTGAGTCGGTTAAAAATGTGGCTCACAACTAGTGTTAGAAATAACATCAATGCGAGAAGGGTTATAAATTCCATATCTACTCCTATTCTTTTTTGATGCCATTAATGAAAATATTGATAACCGTATCTAAGTTAGCAATATTACGCTTCCTTTTGGCATCATTGGGTTCAATGTAAGGTAGCAACATTGTTAAATATGTTCCAACTTGAACCGGGATTGCTAAGTCAGAACGCAAATCACTCTTGTGAGATTGAAAAATATTGAATAAAACTTTGTAATATCCACCATCCCAATTTTTACTGAGTTCTGTTTTTTCCTCAGGAGTAAAGAAGGTGTCGATGTCATTTTGCATCACAAAATAATTGATGCGGAAATTCTCAATCATGAACTTCGACATTGAAGTAAGTAGTTCTTCAAATGGTAAATCCTTTTTGTCGTTATACTCCGCTAGCAATTTCTCACTTAAACCGTTAACGACGTACTCGATAGCCTTCATATAGAGGACTTTCTTGTTTTTATAATAGTGATACATATTTGGTTGTGTAATGTTCAACTCTTGGGCAATCTTACGAGTAGAAGTTGCCTGATAACCTTGTGATAAAAACATTTCCGCTGCCACCTTCAAAATTGCATTCTTGGTGTTTTCAGCTTGACGATCACGTACATTCATAGTTTTATCCATCCCTTAATCTATTCCTGTATATTATATCTTATAGTATATGGTTTATCATGTGATAATGATTGGAATTGAAAAGAGTTATGTCCTGTTCCGCGTTTATGCTGCAAGTTTAGGAGTAAAAAGTAGTTATGTCCAAAACTTGCTGCTTTTTTAAATAACTACAGTTCCTTATTTTAATAACCATGGTTCTATGCGATATAGTCAAAACGCGTTCCAGCCAACAGGAGTCAACATATAGCTACGCTTCCCAAATCGCCCGCAAAGTGCGCGGGCAATTCGTGAATCGGGCTATCTGCTGACTCCTGACCGTTGGCTTCCACGCTCTAAAAATTACGCTCTATTTTTTGTCCTTAACAATATAAATTGGTCTCTTCTTAACTTCTAAGAAAATCTTCCCAATATATTCACCTAATATTCCGATACTTAACAACTGTATTCCACCAATTAACAAGATTATCGAAACGATTGAAGCCCAGCCGTTGACGCTGCTTAGCGGATTGACAATTTTTCTGATAATAATGGCGATAATTGCTAAAACTGAGGTGATGGAGAAAATGGTTCCCATCCAGGTGGCAAACATTAATGGTCCTTCTGAGAAGTCGACGATGCCGGTTATGGCGTATTTCAACAATTTCCAGAAATTCCATGATGTTTTGCCGGCGACTCTTTCACGGTTCTTATATGGTAAATATTTAGTTTTAAAGCCGACCCAGCTGAAGATTCCCTTTGAAAAACGATTGTACTCAGTCATTGATTTGATTGCTTCGACCATTTGTCTAGTCATTAAGCGATAGTCACGGGCACCAGGGATAATCTTAGTTTGGGACATCTTATTGATCAATTTGTAAAAACTGTCGGAGAAGAAGGAGATAATTTTGTTTTCACCTTCACGATCCATTCGGGCAGTTCCAACACAGTCGTATTCTTTAGCTTCCAGTAGGTCGAACATTTCCGGTAACATTTCCGGTGGATCTTGCAGGTCCACATCCATAACGGCGATATAGTCACCAGTAACTTCGTTTAAACCAGCGTATAGAGCGGCTTCTTTACCGAAGTTTCTTGAGAAGGAGATGAAATGGACTTCGTCACTGTGATCTCTTTGTAAATCCTTTAAGATCGAGTACGTTTTGTCTTTGGAACCATCATCGATAAACCAGTATTCAAATTTAAATTTGTTGGCGTCTTCTTTAACTTTCGTCATGGCGTCGTAATAAATATTGATAGATTCTTGTTCGTTAAAACACGGAACGATAACAGATATAGTTTTCATAATTTCTTCCACTTTCGCAAGATTGAAGATGTGACCAAAAAAAAATCAAACTCATTTAGTATGAATTTGGTTTTTTAGAGTTCAAATGAGAGACTCCTGCCACATCATACAGCCCCCCAATATTAAATTTTCAGTGATACAGGTAATGATAAAGTACCGTCACTCATGGTGTTGATGACACTGACACTGATGTCACGGTTAGTTTTATTTTCAATCGCATGCAAGTCATCCTCAGATTGCACGAAGATGTCGTGAACTTCAGACTTCTTATCCAATAAGGTTATCACATCATCGATTCTCTTAGCTACATTTTGTAAAAGAAGAATGGTGTTGTCACTTGAAATACTATTCACGCTTGTAATTAGTTGGTATAGCAAATCAGAGTTGTTACCAACAAAGACAGCATTTTCCGTATCAGGTGAGATGCTCTTGAGCCACCAAGTAATCAATTCTGACTTCTCATTGAAATCATGCTCCAAAAGGCCATTTTTATCAAATAATTGATAGCTAATAGCATTATTTTTATCAAAAATAATTGTTAAAACAATTGAACCGTCAGTCCGGTAGAAACTTTGTTCCGTCAATTGCTTGTCTTGATTGAATTTTTGCATTGAAGATAGTTGACCGTCACCGTTATAGATATTGGTCTTAACGATTTGGTCATTCTTGTAATAGTTGATACGGTCGATTTTCTTATCAAAATACTCAACCGTCATTAATAATGTTTGTTTTTGATCATAGATGAAGGTATCTTGTGATTCGACGTCAGTTCTAGTTACCCAATCTTGATTTTCGGGGATGGCCACTTTTTTATCAGTTGGATTAGGACTGGCTTGAAGTTGTTCAAAGAGGTTAACGACATTTGGAATCGCAATCTTCAAATCCTTAGCTTTTTGATCTAGAGAAGCATGTAAGTGATTGTTGTAGAAAGTTGAAACAATCGTAACTGGTTTTTGCAATTTAGTTTCCAAATAATTGACCATGCCGAATAAATCGTTTTGATCAGCATCAGAATCAAATTTATCAGCTGCTACAAAGTATTGTTTCTCCTTATCGAGATAGACATCACGAACTAAGTATGCAGAATGGAAAACATCTTTGATATACTTAGTGATGTAGTCGATGTTGTTATTAACTTCACTTAGTTCACCATCAATTTTCTTATGTTCCTCATCCAAACTTTGCAAGTGTCGTTCTAAACCAGCGATAGTTTCAATCCGATAATTGTGATCGTTCTTCATCTTGTCATTGATATCTTTAGCTTTTTGCACTAAATCTTCGATTTGATTGTTGACGTCACTAATATTAGTATTAAGTTCGTCAGCATTGCTAGTTAGATTTGCGATATTTTCTTGGGCAGAGTTGATTTGAGTCTTAAGGTCTTTTCTTTGATCATAGAGGGTGTTGATAGAATTCTTTTGTTTTTCCATCAAGACGAGCATCTTTTGTAAATCTTTCTCTTCTTTGATTGAAGTTGACATGTCAGATTCAGATTGTTCATTCTTAGCCAGGTTAGTTTGGAGTGATTCTAAGTGGGCTGTTCTGGCGTTGATGTCGGAATTCAAATCTTTGAGTCGATCTTGTAAATCGGAGAGTTTTGCCTCTAGATCCTTACGGTCGGCTTTAACGTGAGCCAGTTGTTCTTTAGCAGCGTCGTCATTTTGAGCTTTAGTGTCAGCTAGTTTTTCAGTTGATTCAGACTCATCGCGTTTTAATGTTTCAAGATAATTATCTAGGGTTTCTTTTTTAGTTTCAAAATCGTCTTTTTCTGTGAAAAGATTTGTTTTGAGATCATTTCTCAATTGAGCATATTGGTGCGATAAATCGTTCATTTGTTCTTCGATTTTTACGCGTTTATCATGAACAGACATTGGAAGTTGTTCTTCCTCAGCAGGTTTTTCAGCCACTTCGGTTGATTGAGCTTGTGAAGTAGGTGTAGGTTCTTGATTTTTTTTAGGAGAATTTGGAACCGCTTTACTAGGCTCTGGCTTCTCATCAATTTTGCGTAACATGTCTAAAAATTTCACGAATGGATTCCCCCATAAAAAGACTTATAATAGTTACTAAAGAGTAGCATTTTTTTATATCGGTGTAAAGTTTGATATAAAGCTATTTATAGAGAAAACTTAGACCAAAAAAGGAGAGTTTTTGTATGAAGATTATGGCTATAAATGCAGGTAGTTCAACTTTGAAATGGAAACTTTTTGAAATGCCTGCCAAAACAACAATTGCTTCAGGGATGATCGACCGTTTAGGTAGTCCCAAAGCAGTCTTTAAATTAAAGTACAATGGTCAAAAGATCCAACGTGAGGAAGCCATTGAATCCAATGATGTCGCCGTTTTGTCTATCTTGGATGCACTAAAAGATATGGACATCATTCAAAGATTTGAAGACATTGTCGCATTTGGTCATCGTGTTGTTGCCGGTGGGGAAGATTTTAAAAAGTCAGAAATCGTTAACAGTGCGAACTTGAAAAAAATTGAACAATTAGCAGAATATGCACCACTTCACAATAAAATTGAAGCTTATTATATCAACGTCTTTAGAAAATTAGTTCCTAAGGCAATTCAAGTTGCAGTCTTTGATACGTCTTTCTTCGTTGATATTCCTGAAACTAATTATCTCTATAGCATCGATATGGAAGACTACAAGAAGTATCATGTCCGCCGTTATGGAGCTCACGGAACTAGTCACCGCTACATTGCTCAACGCCTAGAAGAAATTGTCGATGGTGGTATCAAGGATAAGAATGTTATCATCTTGCACTTAGGCTCAGGAGCCTCAATTAGCGCAATAAAAAACGGTAAAGCCTACGATATCTCAATGGGATTCACGCCACTAGCTGGGATCATGATGAGTTCTAGAAGTGGCGACATTGACTTCTCAGTTTTGCCGTTCTTAATGGAAAAATTAGGTATTACTGATATTCAAGACATGATCGATATTTTGAATCATAAGTCAGGACTATTAGGAATCTCAGGCGTTTCCCCAGATATGCGTGATATCGAAGCTGTCGAAGACACTAATTCGCGTGCTAAATTAGCTTTGGAAATGTATCGAAACCGGATCTTGAAATTTATCGGTTCATACACGGCTGAGATGGGTGGCTTGGACGTATTAGCCTTTACAGCTGGTGTTGGTGAGAACTCAGCTCCTGTGCGTGAAGATATCTTAAGTGGACTCGAATACATGGGCTTGAAACTTGATCCTGAGAAGAATGCTCAACGTGGTGGTGAGATCAAGATCACGACTGATGACTCAAAAGTGGCAGCCTATACGATTCCTACTAATGAGGAATTAATGATTGCCCAAGATACTTATGATTTTGCTCAATATTTAAATTAAAAATTAAATAACACACCTAAGATAAAGGTGACTGTTTCTGTCAAAGTGATCAGCAAGAGATTTTTGATGATTAAGGGGAAAGTTTTCTTCTTGATTGGATTAGCGCTGAATGCTTTGGCATTTTTATATACAATTGGTGAGATCAAAAAGGTCAAAAGCATTAATTTTGGAAGTAGTCCTAAAATAACGGAACAAGTAAGAGCTAGATATCCCAAGACATAGAGTGATTTTAAAATAAAAATTGAATTGTCTTTACCGAGATAATAGACAAGTGTTTTTCTACCTAGACCAATGTCTTCTTTTTGGTCGGCAATATTGTTAGCTAACAGTAGATTAGAAATGGCAAAAACAGTTAGTAATGATGACAATAAAGCGTCACCGTAAAATTTGAAATTCAAAATTACTTCTGGCGTATGAACAGTGTTGATGTAGATAGCAATCAAGTAGATGATGTAACCCATTGTGAAACCAGAGAAGAATTCTCCAAGTGGTCCGCGATTGATTGGCCAAGGTCCGCCTGCATAACAAAAACCAACTGCAAATGAGAATAAACCTAAAAAGAGTAATGGTAGTCCGGTTCGATAAACGATGAATAAACCAATGACAGCCGCTATAACGGTGAAAGAAAAATCAAGCCAACCGACTAGATGGATGTTAAGATTGTGAACACCGATGACATTAGTTTTTTGACGAAAATCGTCCCCGGTGGCGTTTTTGTAGTCCCAGTAATTGTCGTTAATATCAACGGCCATATTGAATAGAAACATAGCGATAAAAAATAGAATCAAATCAAGAGCGTTAATAGAGTGCCAGTGATAATATGAATACAACGTTCCCATTAAAAAAGGGAAGACACTCGCAGTTTTAGCTTTAATTTCGACTAGCTCAAAAAATACTGAAGGTTTCACGTTAATCATTCCTTTGGTTTTAATAGGTTCTATTATAGAATTATTTTGAAATACAACAAAGCGATACAGGGGTAGATATATTTTATGGCGAAATCAATTTGGAAACATTATCCGCAACTAGAAGAGAAATTGGATTTAACAACAGAGTATATTCATCAAGCAGTTCACATCAATAATCTTGAAATAACGGGGATGATTCAAGATTTGACCTCAGGCGGCAAAATGTTGCGTCCGGCCTTTTTCTTGCTATTTAGCGATTTTGGCAAAAAGAAGTTGCCAACTAAAGATTTAATTCCTTTAGCAGCATCACTGGAAATTTTGCACGTTGCCACTTTAGTTCACGATGATGTGATCGATGATTCACCAATGCGCCGTTCACAACCCACGATCCATACAAAATATGGTCGTCGGAATGCAATTTATGCCGGAGATTATTTATTTACGCTCTATTTTGAATTGATTTCGCGTAATTTGCATTCAAATGTTGATATTTTACGCAACGCTCTCAGTATGAAAAAAATCTTGGTTGGTGAGTTGGACCAAATGTTGATTAATTTTAACGTCAAGGCGACGACCGAAATGTATCTCACTGAAATCTCTGGTAAAACGGCGGAATTGTTTAGCCTAAGTGCAGCGATGGGGGCCATAGTTAGTGACGGCGACCAAAATTTGATCGATCGTTGCAAGGGAATTGGCCACGATATCGGAATGGCTTTTCAAATTATTGATGATGTTTTAGATTTTAGTGATTCTGGACAAATTGGCAAACCTGCCCATGAAGATTTAAAAAATGGTGTATATTCGTTACCATATATCTTAGGTTTAGAGGCAGGAAACGAACAATTGATCGAAGTCTTATCAAAAGATAAGTTAACTAGTGAAGATGACAAAAAGGCAACAAATATCGTCATTGACAATGGTTATCTCAATCAGGCAAAAGAAATTGCCCGGAGCTATACAAATCGGGCTGTGAGTGAAATCGAGAAGTTACCTAAGAGTCACAATCAAAAGATTCTGAAAACTTTAGTTAAGAACTTGATTGATCGAATCAAGTAATTTCTTGTTGAGGAGGAAATTATGAGTGAAGAGAAAAAGTTTCAAGAAGTTAAGAAAGCCAATCAACTTTTAAATCAGTTGAATGCTTCCGTACAAGATAATAAAGCAATCAAAAAAGAGATTCTAACAGCATATACGGCTATCAATAAGTCAGAAAAAGTTAGTCAACGATACAAGCAAATCCCTGAAGCAATCCGCAATTTGAACTGGTATTTACGAAATTTAGCATTCGCTAATGAGTATCACTTTACAAAAGAGCAAAATGACATAATCAATCAACTAGAAGTAATGTCACGTTCACTAAAAGACAGTCCAATTGGAATAATTAACGGCGTAACAATGGGATTCTAGTGTTTTTAGGGGTGAAGTATGCCGTCCTCCATAGCAAAGCCGATTTTGGCTGGAACGCTGTCGGCACTATTTTGAGCCTTTGCAAAGTACGCAAAGTCTCAAAACTAGGCCTTCTTGTAAGTGCTAAAGCACTAACAAGAATCTGACGGCTGAGCCAAATCAGCTTTGCTATTCCGGACTGAATTTCCCGTCTATTAGTTATTTGCGTTCCGTTTTTTTTAGAAATAGCAATTCTATTCAGAGTCGGAGTTTGGTATTTTAACGGCCTATTGTGTCATATACATCAGAGAAAAATTTAACAGACAAAAAAAGAGGATATTACTATATTGCAAAATTCTGCAGTATTGGTAATATCCTCTATTTTTTATCTTCTATTGTTCAAGCTATTAAAAAAATAGAAGCGTTATAACGATTAAAGTCCTTGGTCCATTTGATATAGTTCTTTGAAATGTTGATTAGTTTTATAGAGCTCTTGTGGTGAACCTTGCATTTCGATGCTTTCGTCATTGATAAAGACTACTTTATCAACGTGTTTAACGCCTTGTAAATGATGGGTTACCCAGATGATAGTCTTATCTTTTAGAACTTCGAAAATAGTTTCTAGTAAGTCATTCTCAGTGATTGGATCAAGTCCAACGGTTGGTTCATCTAATAAAACGATGGGAGCATCTTGTAAGAGAATCCTAGCTAAGGCAATTCTTTCTTGTTCACCACCTGAAAAACGGGAGCCGTTTTCTCCGACGAGTGTTTCATATTTATCAGGTAGGGACTCAACTAATTTCTTTAAACCAACACGTTCTAGGGCTTTTTTGACTTCAGAATCGCTTCGATTTTCATTACCTAAGCGAACATTGTTCATTAAAGTTGTGTTGAATAAAAATGGTTTTTGATTAAGCACTGAAAAGATTTTTTCACGATTAACCTGAATCTGGTCGATACCAAGATCGTTAATTGTAATTTGACCTTCAGTAGGGGACAAATCGCCTAAAATCAGCTGTAAGATTGTTGTCTTACCAATTCCACTTGGACCAAGTAATGCTAATTTTTCGCCACGAGTGATTTTTTGAGAAAAATCTTTGATTAGAATAGAAGAATCAGTATTGTATTCAAAAGAAACGTGATTTAGATTTAACTCTTTAAAATCAGTCGCTGGCAAGTTAACTTGCTCGGGAAGGTGGCTTTTAACTGGTTTAAGCGTGTTTAAACGAATGATTGAGTCTTTATACAGGGGCCACTCTTCAAAGCCTTGACTGACCGGAATTAAAGAATCTGAAAGTGGAAAAATTGCCAAAACAACGGCTGAAACGAAGTTGGCTTGTTCTTGATTATTGGTCATCGTCAAATTGGTAAAAATCAAAAAACAAACAACAATTGCGGCGAAGATCAATTGTAATAACAAGTCACGATTACGTCGGAATGCTTTGGACTTATTCTTCGATTGATCAAGATTACGGATATTTTGTGAAGTTAAATTTTGAAAATCAGTTTTCCGTCCAGAAATTATCCAGTCATCAACCCCTAAAATGTTATCGGTCAATTGGACGTAGAGGTCACTTTTGACTTCTTTTTGATAAGCTCGACGAGCACTTTCAACAGAAACTGAAAATAATGGAACGAGAAAAACTTCAACGAACAGCAGTAAGAAAACGAAAAAGCCGAATGAAGGGTTGAAGACCCCTAAAGCTAGTGAAGCAATAATCGTTAATAAATAAGAGATTACAGCTGGGAAAATAGTTCTTAAATAAAGATTTTGAAGGTGACTAATATCTTCAGACAATAGGCCCATGATGTCACCAGTTTTATGGTGTTCGTTAAAAAATGAGGCATCACTTTCGAGCGTTTTGTAAAGGCGAGTTCTTAAATCTGAGGTAACTCTTAAAACCCAATTGTGACTCTTGAGTCGTTCGAGATACTTAAAAACTGGCCGACCGATACCAAAAGCTCGGGTCAGTAAGATTGGTACGTAGATCAAAAGAATGTTGACAGGATGAGTTGCAGCCTTATCAATCGTATAGCCTGAAGTAAACATCAAAGCAGCGGCACAAAAAGAAGTCATTAATCCTAATAATAACGCCGTTATAAGTAAGCCTTTGTATTGTTTTATGTAAGGTTTGACCCAGGAATCATGTTTAAAAGTTTTAAAGAAATTCACATCCGTTCACCTCGCATATTATTAATTAATTGTTTATAGGCACCGTTATGACGACTTAGTTCAGCTGGGGTTCCTTGTTCAGCGATTTGTCCGTTATCCATAACGATAACGTAATCCATTTCCTTGATCCAATGTAAACGGTGGGTCGCAAAAATTACTAAATGATTCTTGAATAATTTTTCCATCGGTTGTTTGAGGGCATATTCAGTTTCGATATCCAAGTGAGCGGTTGGTTCATCAAAAATCAAAATATGACGGTCGTCAGCTAAGAAAGCCCGAGCCAACATGATTCGCTGTTGTTGACCACCAGAAATACCACGTCCACCTTCACCGATCTTTGTTTCAAAGCCATCTTTTAAAGTGTCGATAAATTCCATTAAACCGGCTTTTGAAGCAGCAGCAGCAATTTGTTCCTTTGTGGCATCTGGTCGATAGAAGGCAATATTTTCAGCAATTGAAGCTGAGAATAAATAGGGTGATTGGGGCAAAAAAGTTAATTTGTTTTGCCAATTTTTTTGTTTGAAACTATCCAAATGTTGTCCATCAATGGCAATATTAGCTGAATTGGGAGTAATGAAACCGCCAATCGTTCTAATCAAAGTAGTTTTACCAGAACCAGATTTACCAATGACACCAACTTTTTGGTAGCCAGAAAGTTTCAGGCTATCAATATCAAGACTGACCTCATTTTGACTAGTTCCTTGGTAAGAAAAACTTAAAGTATCAATTGATATTTGCGAATTATTATCCCAATTGAAATCACGCAACTGATTTTCCTTAGTCGTAGTTGGCCGGTCTAAAATCTCGAAAATTGCAGCTAGAGCATTTTTCCCGTTTAAAGTAGCATGGTAATCGTTTGAAAAATTGCGTAATGGCAAGAAATATTCCGGCGCCAAAATCAGCGTTACCAAAGCGGGGAAGAGTGGAAAACTATTGTTGATCAGACCTAAACCTAAGAAGACTGCCAAGATAGCGATTCCCAATGTTGTTAACCAGTCAAGCGCAAAGGTTGAGAGGATGGCGATTCGTAAAGTATTCATCGTTCGACGACGGTATTCGTCACTGACAGTATAGATATTTTTAGCATAGCGCTTACTTAGACCTAACATTTTAAGGGTCGGTAAACCACGTAAGGCATCTAAAAAATGATTAGATAGGATCGTATATTGTTTGTACTGTGAATCGGCCTTAGCTTGGGCAGCGAGTCCTAAAATGATCATGAAAAGGATGACTAAGGGCACAATGATAGTCAGAGTAATACCTGAAGCGATATTTTGCATATAAATATAAATTAATAGAACTGGTGGAATAAGGCACATGTCCATCAATTTTGTAAAAATCAATTTGAAATAGTTTTCAATTAAGTCAATTCCATCAAGTGAGGAAGTAACTAAATTACCACTACCTTCGTCTGAAATCATCTCTGGGCCAGCAGTATAAACTTTTTCGAGTAATTGAGACCGAATCTGCTCAGCAGTCTTACTAGCATAGCCTTCGACGATTTTTGTATTGATCAGTGTAAAGACGTGTCTAAGCATAAAGACTACTGCAAATAAGATCATCGGTGTGATGATCGAACGGAGTGGTTTTTGTTCCCACGAATTAACTAGTGCTTCTGCTAAATACTTACCTTGGAATAAAATAACAAATGCTTGCAAGAGAGTTAATCCTGCAAGCATTAAGAGTAATTTTTTAGTTCCCGGTAAGCGAAATAAACGCTTATCTATCATTAATATTTCACCGTATTCTCTCTTGGATTTATTCTCTTAGTGAATAGGGAATATGACCAAACGAAGTAAATTGCCACAATTGGAACCAGAATACATGCCACAATCGTCATAATTGTGAGGGTGTATTGAGAATTAGCAGCATTTTTAATCAAAATACTATGTGCTGGATTTGTAGCAATCATAACACGTGGGAAAAGTCCGTTGAATAGCAAGACGATAACCATGCTTAGTGATAAGCCACTACCAGCAAAACTCCAGCCTTCTCTATCCTTTAGGACTCCATAGTAACCTACAAGTGAGAACAAAACAATTAGAACAGTGATCAATAATGATGAGGTAAATCTCTTAGTGAAGAAGTCAGTTTGTAGAAAAACTAAAACAGCAAAGACTACTTCGCCTAGGAATAAGATGGGATATAAAATTTGATTCAATTTACGAGCACGTTCACGTAATGGACCTTCGATTCTTAAGCGAATGAAATTCAAACCATGAACTAATGATAATAGGACACCGGCAACTCCTCCAACGACTGACAAGAGATTGACAACATCAAAGAAAGTTGGGAAAGCATCACCGTTGGCATTGATAGGAATACCTTGAACCATACTTAGTAAAATCATGCATAGGAAGAATGGTGGAATGATACTGCCGGCAAAGAATGCCCACATCCAAAGATTGCGACCAGTTCTAGTTTCAGCGTGTTTGTGGAATTCAAAAGAAACTCCACGCAAGATAAGACCAACTAAAACTAGTAAAAAGAGAATGTAATAACCTGAGAATAAAGTGGCATACCAAAGTGGTAAAGATGCAAACATGGCACCACCAGCTGTTACTAGCCAAGTTTCATTTCCGTCCCAGTGAGGACCAATCGTTGACATTAAAGCAGCTCGTTCTTCATCATTTCTAGCAAGAAATCTGGTTGACATTCCTACTCCAAAATCGAAGCCTTCCAAGAAGAGGAAGATGGCAAATAGAAGTCCGATTACGATAAACCATAATGTACTTAGTGTCATTGTCCAAAGGCCTCCTTTGCGAATGGATCAACGTTTTGTTTGGCGTCGGCTTCTTCAAAGTAAGGACCATGATGAAGTGTTTGACGACAGTACCAAATCATTACGCCGCCCAGAAGTGTGAATAGTAAGAAGTAAACGATATTACTGAATAATAAAGTACCAACAGTTGAAGTTGGTGAAACGGCATCGGCAATTGTGAATAGACCATAAACGATCCATGGGTAACGACCGAATTCAGTGATAAACCAACCAGCTGAGTTGGCAATAAATGGAACCCAGAGGCAGATGCCTAAAACAACTAGCATCCACTTGTGACTTTCAATTGTATCTTTCTTTTTACGTGAGAAGATCAGACCAACGAGAGCAACCAACATGATCAAAGCGTCGATTCCGGTCATGACTCTAAAGCTCCAGAACAAGGTCTTAGGTGGAACATAATAGTTCATGTCCTTACCAAATTTTTTGTCATATTTAGCGTGTAATTCTTTGTTGATGGTATTCATACCTTTAACAGAACCACTTAATTTGTGATATGCCAAAAGGCTCAAAACGCCAGGAAGTTCAATTTTTCCACTAGCTGTATGGTTTTTACTATCGATCAATTCAACGACCGTCCAAGGAGCAGGATCCTTAGTATCTTCGTAAATACCTTCAGTAGCGGCGAACTTCATTGGTTGATCCTTGATAATTTGTTGAGTTTGCAAATCACCAGCACCAGCTGAAGCAAGGGCAAAAATCAAACTAGCCCAAAGACCAAAACGAAGTGAAGTCTTGAAGAAATGATTCTCACCACTCTTCTTACGTAACAAGCCCCAAGCACTCATACCAGCGATAACAACACCGGCAGTCATGAAAGCGGCCAAGATAACGTGAGGGAAGACTTTCCAAAGCTGAGGATTAGCAACAACAGCACCGAAATCAGTCAATTGGATTCGACCGGTAGTGTTATTGATTCTAAAGCCAGTAGGATGTTGCATGAAACTGTTAGCAGCTAAAATCCAAATAGCCGACAACATTGTACCAATTGAAGTCATCCAAATCATAAATGCGTGAACACCTGGTTTGAAACGATCCCAAGTGAACATCCAAATTCCGATAAAGACGGATTCAATAAAGAAAGCAAGTAGAGCTTCAATAGCTAAAGGAGCACCGAATACATCACCCATAAAACGTGAATATTCAGACCAGTTCATACCAAATTGGAACTCTTGAATAATACCTGTAACAATACCAACGGCAAAACTAAGCAGGAAAATTTTCCCCCAGAATTTTGCCATATCTAAATAAACTTTGTCTTTTTTTACGGCATAAATAGTTTCCATAATGGCAACAAGGAAACCCATTCCGATTGAGAAGGGAACAAAGAAGAAATGAAAGACTGTTGTCATAGCAAATTGGAAACGTGCCAAAGAGACAATGCTTAAACCCATAGTGAGCATGGTAAAAAACCTCCTTAGAACAATATATTTTTCCCTATATATACAAATTTATCATATGATTGATTAACTTTTTAAGCAATGAATTCGACTTGTGAAAAGCGGTTTCATCAGTGCTTTAATAGGATTATCAACAGATTGATAAATTTTTAACAACTTTATATATAATTAGTGTTCTAATATAAAATATAGTCCTTTGAAATCGTTTTTATCATCATTATCGACAAGAAATTTTTACAAAAATCAATGGAATTCTTTAATAAAGGAATTTTAAAACATTTTTTAACGTTATAACGATTGATTTATTGAATATATTGAAATTAGAAAGGGATTGGATGGTGATTCTTTTCCCATTTTGATAGGTTTGAATTGAAAGGTGATTAGTTATGGAATTGAATCAAATATTACGCAGTAAACGAAAAGAATCTGGTTTAACTCAAGAACAATTAGCTGAAAAAATGTTCGTTTCGTCTAAAACTATTTCTAACTGGGAAACTGGAAAAACCTTCCCGGACATTGAAAGTTTGATTCGAATTTCGCAACTCTATCACCTGTCACTCGATAATTTATTGGTGGAAGGATCTGATGTTGTGAAAGATATAGAGAAAAAAACTCGATTAGCGAGCTTAAAAAAATACATTTGGGTACCAAGCATTTTGAATATCCTCTTAGTTTTGGTAGTCTCGCAGCAAAGAATATTAGGTAAGTTGTCCAATCTAACAACAGGATTATTATTAGTAGCTATTGCATTGAACAGCGTGGTAATTGTGTATTTTTCTAAGGAATTGAGCACAGAAAAAGAAGAAGAACCAAAGTTTAGAGATCAACAACAACTAAAAGGATTGGTAGCTTTTCTAATTTTGTTTGGATTAGCCGTTCTTTTTGGATATTTGCGCAAGTACTATTTTTAAGTTTTATAAATTGAAGCGTTATAACGTCTTGTGTTTTGAATAGTTTGATTAATAGAATATAAAAAATAGAGGATATTACTACACTGCATTTGCAGTATTAGTAATATCCTCTTTCTTTATTTATTAATTTTAATTTGTGGATCAGAATAATCTATTAGGATACCAAGTTTTACGTCAGAATAAAATTACTATTCCTAATCAAATGGAAAGTAAATCTAAGATAGATTCGTTATTCACCACTGAGCCAAATCGGCTTCGACATACTTAACTTTACTTCTTATGACGATTGCTGCGACTTCGACTACCAACGCTATTTTGGTTGTTGTTGAAGTTGTTAGGAAATTGACCTTGGTTATTAAACTGGTTTTGTTGATTAGGTTGGTTATAGGCGCCCTGATTGTAGTTTTGGTTATTCTGATTTTGACCAAATTGATTTTGATTATAATTTTGTGGAGCTTGATAATTGCCATTTTGGCGATTTTGATTCATTGCCTGATTATTGAATGGACGATTGTTGCCGCCATTTGGTTGATTTGGCATTTGATTTTGGTTGTAACCATTGTAATTTTGGTTTTGTGGATATTGTCCATATTGATTAGGTTGATTGAATTGATTGTTTTGATTTGGGTTATTTTGATAAGGATTGTACCCATAGTTTTGTTGATTAAAATTGTTCGGTTGATTATTGTATTGCCCATTCATTGGTTGATTATTAAATTGATTTTGATAGGGATTAAATTGGTTATTGTTGAATTGATTGTCATTTTGATTTTCATCTTCATCAGGTAAGGGATTAATGATTGTATCCGTTATAACGACGATTAAATCGATGGCACCAATAATAATACCGACCCAAGCCCAGATCTTTAAGAATCCAGCACCAGGCATGTTGGCATTAAACAAGCCCATTAGACCGCCCAAAATTAAAATAATGAAGCCGACGATATCAGGAACTAAACTGTAAGTCCGATTTGTCAAAATGTAGATAGCTGCCGTGATGATGTAAGTTATTGCCATCAAAATACCAGCAGCACCTCCAATGGCACCAGTACCGACTAGTGCGGCGATAAAGCCTTCAAATCCGGACTTGATCATTAAGATAATCGATAGTATAAGCAATAAAATACCGGCAGAAATTTTTGTTATTCTTACCATAATTAACCTCCGATTTTACTAACAAATACTATTGTATATCATCCTTTACAAAATGGTTAATAGGACCATATTTGTGCCCAACATCGATTTCATTTTTAATAGCATTGTAAGTAAATGTTTTTGCAATTCTAATGGCGTCTTCCATGCTCTTACCCTTAGCAATTTCAGCTACGATACATGATGATAAAGTGTCACCCGTGCCGTTAATGTGGTCAGTTTTGACAAACGGTTCAGAGATCCAGAATGACTGTCCATCTTCTAGGAGAACGTAGTCTTCAACTTCTGAAATTGAGTCGTCGCTATGTTCACCCTTTATCATAATATTTTTTGGACCTAAATTGCGTAATTTATGTGCAGCCTTAACAATTTCTTCTTTATTGTTTAATTCTAAACCAGATAATTTTTTAGCTTCGTAAAAGTTTGGTGTGATTAAGTCTGCCAAAGGGAACAACTTGTCGATCAAAGTTTGATAGGCTTCAGTTTCTAAAAGCATAGCCCCGTGTTTAGTAATAATAACAGGATCTAAAACAAAAGTTCCAAAAGGTTTGTCACTAATAGCATTGGTGACAGTATTAATGATTTCAGAATCAGAAAGCATACCCGTTTTGAAGGCAGATACATGAAAATCATCTTTGATACCTTTGATTTGACTATTGATAAATTTGGCTGGCATATTGACACTGTCATGAATACCATAAGAATTACCAGCTACTGCAGCAGTTAAAACGGACATTCCATAAACGCCACGAGCCATAAAAGTTTTTAGATCAGCTTGTGCGCCGGCACTTCCGTCAGAGTCAGAACCGGCAATTGTTAGTACTTGAATAAATTCGTTCAAATTAGTCACCCACCTAATAATTGTTTCCTTTATAGTAACAGAATCCAAAAAAATATGATTGATTTTTGTGATTTTTTCCTTGACCTTAACGCAGCGTGAACCCTTAGAATCAAATTTGTTAGGAGAGTTATTTATGAAATATACAATTAAAAAATTAGCCCAATTAGCTGGTGTCAGTACGCGTACTTTGAGATATTACGATGAAATAGGATTATTGAATCCGAGTGAGATTAATGAAAACAATTATCGAATTTATAATGAAAAAAATGTAAATAAATTACAGCAAATTTTGTTTTATCGCTCACTGGATTTTCCATTGAGTAAAATTAAACAACTTCTCGATAATCCTGATTTTTCACACCTAAAAGCTCTCAAAGAACAACAAAGTCTGTTACTAGAAAAAAGAAACCAAGTAGATGCTCTTTTAACCAATATCACCAACACAATTGCCGATTATCAAGGAGAAATTACGATGACAGATAGTGAAAAATTTGCAGCTTTTAAAAAAGAACAATTAGAGAAAAATGAAACTGAATTCGGAAACGAAATCCGTCAAAACTATGGAACCGATATGGTCGAACAGTCGAATAAAAAGTATGGTCAATTATCAAAAGAGGACTTTGATCAAATGGAAAAAATTGAGTCACAACTGATTGCTGATCTAGTGATACTCAAACAAAATCCGGACCTGGATTCCGCTTTGGCTAAAAAGATCTATCAAGAACATAAATCCTGGTTACAATTTACTTGGCCTAAATATACTAAAGAGATGCACAAAGGCTTAGTCGAAATGTATGTTAGTGACGAGCGTTTTGCTAAATATTATAACGATAAAGCTAAGACTGATATAACAAGTTTATTGAGAGATGTAGTTGATCACTATACTTTATAACGGCGTTATAAAAAAACACAACCTAAGTTGTGTTTTTTTTAGTTATTCTCATTGGCAACCAAGTCACGATAGAAGTTAGCCATGGTTAGTTTGTAATATGGGAAAATCCAGAAGAATCCGATTCCTAGAGTGATACCACCTAAAATGAACCAACCGATGAAACTCAATTGTAAGACGAAGTAACGCCATTTATTACCATTCATTAACTGGCGACTGCGAGTAATGTAGTCGGTTAGTGAATAATTATCGGCTAAGCCACGGTCGTTTAAATCTTTATAGACAAAGAAAGTTTGTGAGTAGGCGATACTCTTGACGATTCCAGGGATAATCAAAAGTAAATACCACAAGAATACAAAAATATTATTGATGATATAAATGAAAATCAACTTCCACCAATCAGGACTTCTGAAGTAAGTGAAGTTACTCTTGATTGGACTAAATTCTAAATTCGGATCTTCAATCCAATCCAAGCCACGAAAAGTTGCTGAAAGTGAAACAATTAAGAAAATCAAACTCAATAAAAAGACGATGATTCCTGATGAGAACGCCGTTGTGACAATAGCAGTAAAGTTAAAGTTTGCTGTTGTCGATGTGTAGTCACTAGAACTTCTGCTTCCACCTGAACCGGCATTTGCCAACATCAAGATTGTTGGGATCAAGTATAGTAAGACGGCTGTACTCCAACGTCCCCGGACTAAATCCTTCACCTCACCCTTTAATTGAGCGCGTGTTTTATAGTTGTTCATTATTCCCCTCCTGTTAATCAAATGATACAAAAAAACGATGAGAAACTAAAGGAAATGACAATCTATATTTCTCATCTAAAAATAATTTCTATATAATGTACAGTATAAACATTGTGAAGGAGAATAGTGCATAATGATTGGATTTATTGGTGCCGGAAGTATCGGAGGAGCCGTTATAACGGGTCTGGTAAAAAATGGATTTGATGCAAATCAAATTATTGTTAAAGGTGGTCGTTCCAACAGAACCCAACTTTTAGATGATCAATTAGGTTTTAAAATGGTAAAACGGGTTAAACAGCTAGAAGACACAGAAGTTATTTTTATTGCCGTTGGTGCCAATGCCTTGGATAGTGTTTTGACTGAATTAAAGGAAATCGCTGCAGGTAAGTTAATCGTTGCTTTCACAGGAAATGCCTCAGTTTCTCATTTGAAGCAAGCACTAGGGGAAGTCAAAGTAGCACATGCGATTCCAAACACACCAGTCAAAGTTGGAGCCGGTTTTACTGGTATCACTTATTCAAGTGACTTTACTGATGATGACAAGAAAAAAATTGCTTCGATCATGGGTTACACTGGCCAATTAGTTGAGGTTCCTGAAGCTCAATTAGGAATTTTAGGTACTGTTGCCGGCTGTTCACCAGCTTTTCTAGATGTTTTCATCGAAGCTTTGAGCGATGCTGGCGTAAAACATGGCTTAAACAGAAAACTTGCTTATGACGCTGCTATTGGGATGGCCATTGGTGCCGCCAAGTTAGCTAAGCAATCTGAATTAAACGTTTCAGCTTTGAAAGATGAAGTAACTTCACCAGGTGGTTCAACGATTCGTGGTGTGGCCGCACTTGAAGAATATGGCTTTAGAAATGCAGTTATCAAAGCTGTTGACGCTGCTGAAGAATAGGCTTACAGTGAAATTATTGGGACTTCGTGTCCGCAGTGTGTGAAAAAGCACACCTAAACCCTGCCTGTGTGGGAGGCTGCTGAAAAATCAACGTTCTTCTGTTGATTATCAGTTTCAATTAAAACAAAAAGGAACTTTAAAGTGTTTTTCACCTTAAGGTTC
>NZ_JAYKTX010000013.1:0-83711 GCF_036913615.1 Companilactobacillus miaonis
GTGAGAACTCCAATGATACCTGATTTTTACGTCTTGGTGTTTTTATTTTGTCATTTTTCTAAAGTGGCTAACTTGATTATAAAATTCGCCAAAATTTTCTATTGGTAAAGCAACAAAACTAAAAAACAAATTAATATCAAATATAGATTAAACGTAAGTAATAAACAAAAAGATGTATTGTTATCTGACTTATTTCAAAACACAGAAAGCTAAAGTTTTTTTGCTTGCAAATATTTTTTACAAGAAAAACCTAGTCGTGGACATGATATTGAAAACTGCCCCTATTCTCCCGGTCCATAACAAAGGGTTATAATCACCTCGTCAAAATAAATGGTGAGGTATTTTTAATCATCGAATCCCTCATTTTTGATAAAATCCACCGTAGCAAATCATATATTTTTCTATGATTCTTCGTTTGAAATTTCATACTAACTCATAATTTTGATTCTCTTTATATATACAATTAGCCAATGATTAATACGTATAAAATCTTGACAACTGGTTATTATTATCTTGAATTAATAAAAAGAAATTAATTATCGATAAAGATATAAAGCAACGATACTCATGACATTCTTCTCTAAGTTGCAATATTACCTGATAAAATAAAACTATAAAACAAAAAGGGGGACAAGATAATGTCTAATGGTATTAAAAAACTTTCTCAAGAAGAAATAAAGTTAGTAAAAGGAGGGTCATCTAAATCCTCTCCATATTACGAACCATGGAGAACCCCAGGAAAAGTGACTGATAACCCTAAGAAGGCCTTAGTATGTGCCATAGGTATTACACAAGCAATTTTTAAAAAAGATCCATCAGGATTCGTTAACTGTATCTAAATCCTAAATAATTCATAAGAACAGCCTTAGACTTTACAATCGCTTTTGCGATTGGCAGTCTAAGGCTGTTCTTTTACACCCAATGGGTGCAAAAAGAACTCCACCTATGATATTGTGAAGTTACACCTAACAAAAAAATAATCAAAGAGAGAGCTCCTAATGGTAGTTTTACATAAAATCAAACTACATAACAACCATAATATACAAATTATTAATAATGGTAAATTTAATCAACATTCTAATTCTGATATACTTCTACAAATATTACTTCAGTTAATTGCTGGATATAAAAATGATTCATCTGCTAATTTTTTACAGAATGATCCAGCTTTAAAATTGCTTTTAAACAAAAAAGCTTGCATCGCAATCGACAGTGTCACGTTTTTTAAAACGTGTGACACAGGACAACATAACTGAATTTAGTAATGTTATTCAACATTTAGTTGATCTTTTCTTAGAAAAAAACAATCAACAGGAAATGATAATGGATGTAGATTCAACTCACACCGATACTTATGGTTATCAAGAAAATGCCAATTATAATGCTCATTATCAAACCAATGGTTATCATCCTTTCATTACATTTAATGGAATTACGGGTATGCTTTTAGCAACAAAGCTACGTCCAGAGATGTTTACACCTCTAATGGAATTGTCGATTTTATAAATCCAATTCTTTCGCATTACAGCAATCATAGTTGCGACACGAATATCCCTGTTAGAGGAGATAGCGGATTTTCATCAGGAAAATTATATCAAGGAAATCCAAGTTGTATTCTTTATGAATAAAACTGATGGCCACAGTTTTAGAGTGAACACTGTCAGAACCATATTGAGTTCCTTAGCATTTAATATCTTTCAGAGTCAGAGCATGAAGTGTTTAGTTTTGCCAGCAACTGAAAGTTGCAAGTAAATCAACACTTTAAGATTTCAATTGTCTAGAATACCAGCAAAAATAATACGGCATTCACGTTCTAAATTTATTCAATTAGGTCGATTCAATGTTTACGATCGACTGTTTTGGGAAGTCTTGAAACAGATTGAAATGATATAAGACTTAACTTTTTAAAAAATCAGCTCTTCCAAGGGGGTGCCCTGCTCTAAAATCGTATCAGATATCTTTGGACACAATACTGTTTTTATTATTCTATGAATAGATTGGGTTAAAGTATCGTTTTTTTAAATTAAGTTGTTAGATCATAAAATGAAATTGATATTATCACACAGACCGTATCCTAAATATAATCTAGATAATTCAGTAAAAACAGAGTACAACAGTTGCAGATAATGATCCCTTGATAGACAAGATTGATAAGCGTGACCTCAATTGAACAGCTACTTTTTCATCGTCCACATTATTGTTTAATTGCGTTTTGGCATCAGAAAGTATTTTCTTTTCTTCTGCTGATAGTTCTTCGGATCTAATTAATTCGTTCATTTTAGATGCCTCCATAAAAATTAGTTACTCATCAATTAAGATATCAAATCATATCATTCAGGATATTCTTTCCAAAACTAAAGCAACAGTTGATAAAATAAGCTTATAAGTGTAATGAAGAAGGGATATCTATACTTTTAAAATAATTACGGACTGAACGGAGATGCGACTATGATTGATAAGATTAAACAAATTAATATACCAATGAAAGACTGGATTTCAATTAACATCGTGATTTTGGTTGAATTAGTTGCTGAGATGCTTTTCAACTTGATTGATGGTCTACCTATCTTTAATTTAGATTACGTACAATTATTTAAAGTTACCTATGCATGTTTACTAATTGCCCCACTATTACAAGGATTTAGAAAGCGTGTATATCCTAAAGTTAGAAAAATAAAGGATTTATAAAAAATCCAACATTAAAGGATGGCTTTTTTTACAAGAAAACCATAATCGTGGACATGATATTGAGTAGTTGGTGTGAAAGAATGTTGCTATAAATATTTTTAGTTTTAACAAAAATGATTGTCAAAATGATGCTTGTGATGAAATAACTAATCGACAGGATTATTCCTTGACCATGCAAAAAGGAAAAGATGAGGGATGATAAAATAGCGCCGACGTATTGAGAATGGAAAATCTTGCTAGAATACTGAAAAATAATGCCACGGGTAGTCAATTCTTCCAGTATTGGGCCGGTAATATTGACCGTCAACATGGCAACAATCAGAATCCAAGTAGATTTGTTAGTTAGACGAGATATTATCATCGATGAATCTGAAGAACTACTACTTGTCGATTGAGCTAGATAATCAAACAGAATTGAAATAGCTTCACAAATAATAGTTAGTGTGACAGTAAATAAGATAGCTTTTCCATCAAATTTTTTTTGGATCAGCGGTAAATTATGCTTTTTGATTATTCGGAGTAAGGCATACAAAAGTGCGGAAAAGATAATTATCGCCAGAATTAGATTGTTAGGTTTGTAAATCATTGGAAGTGCATTTACTTGAATCAATATTAGTAATGGTAAAAAGATTATTAGTTGTAGAACTTTTTTATCATTGAAATCCCTCCTCGTCTAATTTGTTGACCATTAAAAAAAGTCGTCAAGTCTCACTTGACAACCTTTTTTAGTGATTAACAATGCTTATTATTCTTTGATCCACTTAACCCATCAAAGAACCCACAGGCACTACTAATTAATTGGTTCCAAGTTGGTAACACTGGCAATGATATTTTACCTCCACTAATATTTTTTAATTGACCATTTGATAAATTTTTCATAATTTTTATCTCCTTTGAAATTTAATATACTTTTGTGGGAATAATCCCAGCATCTTTTAACCTTGCTCTAACCCATTTACCGAATTTATAAAACCCATTATATGAGGTGTTTCCACCCTTTATCGATACTAATTCTGAATTACTTAAAATAGAAAATTTCATTTTCCCCCTTTTTTGAACTCAAACTATTATCGAAAAATATAATTCTTGGATATTCATGTGTATAAAATATCAAAGTAATCAATATTTACGTTAGAAATATCCTGTCTCTAAGTTATATATATACTGAATAGGATTGAAAAGAAATAATTTAATTCAAGAAATATTGCACAGGCATTTGGGAAGTATGTTATATGATAACATGACAAAATTGCACGCAATCTGAATTAAATATAGATAAATCGTCAATTAATTCTCAATAATTGCATTCAAAATTTCTTTATCTGTACATAATGTTTTTTTAAGCTTCTATTCGGATATAATTGACAACCTTGATAGATTATTGCTCAAAAATTACTTGTATACTCACCCGTAGTACAACATACCATTCATTTTCCTAGAGAGTAATATAGCGTTCAGAAAAGACATCATGAGTATCATATTTTAATACCTTCATAGTTAATTATTTTTTTCCGAATTAATTTTTTTATTCCAAGACGGTAAGAATTAGCTGCAAAAAAGTATTTAACAATCCAGCTTCATGCTTTATTCATTAATTAATGAATAAATAACATAAACCACACTATTTATTATCTTGAAAGTTATTTTTGATAAAAATGACATCTCAAGAAACTTAAGTCTAGAAATAAAGACTTATTCTACTATTCTTTTTTTATTACTGCTATATTCTTTTTAGATATTCAAAAAAAGACCGGAGGTATAAAAACATGAGGGAATTCATCTATTCACAAAAAATCGATATCGATGATGAGACTTTAAAGAATATCGTTGGAGGTTCTATTGTTGGAACACTCATAGGAAAGGCTTTGTATCATGCATCTAAATCATATGGGAATTTGGTAAGTAGCCAGAATTTATATAAATCACCAATAAACGGATAAACGAACGGGGGAAAAAGTATGAGAATTAATAGCAAGTACGAAATTTTAAATGAAGAGTCACAAAAGAATATATCTGGTGGACTAAGCGTTGGTGGATTTTATGGATGGCTCTTATCAGAAGCTGGGGACATCTGGAAAGGATTTGTTTCTGAGGCTAAGAAAGATAATAAAAAAAAGTAATCATGAAATTGAACACTAAATTCTATAAGGAAATTTCATTTTGGTTAGCTATTCTAGTTCTATCATCAATCATTAATGATTTAATAAACAAAAACTTTTCCATTTGGTTCTGGATATCAATTATAGTAATGATGATATTATTCTACGAAGGATTAATCTTGAAAAAAAAAGGCTAATTCTCATGTAACCAACAACCTGATAATTTAATTTTCAACTTTTAGATATACAATTATTTATCGTTACGATAATGAAGAGCATTAACAAATAATATATAAAAAACAGGAGGTACTATTATGATTAAAAAGAAATTAGTATTATATAATAATTTAAAAAATATATCAGGCGGAAAAATTGTTCGCTGGGGTTCGGCTGGTCCTTTCACTCTTTACAAAAATACTAAAACTGGGAATATTACTTATCGTCAAACCTCAAGTACTTCTGCATGGACGCAGAAAACTGTCGCAGACGGATGGGCAAAGTCGTTCCATCTTTAATTTGGAGGCATCTAAAATGAACAAAAGAGCATCACTCTGGTCCCAAATGGACGAATTAATTAAATCCGAAGAACTATCAGCGGAAGAAAAGAAAATACTTTCTGATGCCCAAACCCAATTAAACAATAATGTGGACGATGAAAAAGTCGCTGCTCAATTGAAGTCACGCTTATCATTTTTATCTATCAAGGGCTCATTATCCGCAACCGTTGTACCCTTCTTTACTGAATTATCTAGATTATATTTAGGATATGGTCGGCGTGGTAATATCTCTATTAACTAATTTTTAAATTTTGGGACGTAGAAAACAAATAGGCCAGGATAATCGAAGTTACCCTAGCCTATTTATCTTTATGTTCGAGAGCTGAACGCTCTTGTTCCACTCTCTATATTTGTCCAACTTCAACTGATACTTCATTCGACAATTTTTTATCTAAGAATTTTTGCATCTCTTTATATGAAACATTGAAATTCATTTCTACTTGTTGTGGTCTCTTCGTATTAAAAATTACTGCCACTTTTGGTTTTTGGCCTTGCAACTCGATTGGAATCAAGGTTACATGGCTAACTTGAGAGTAGTCCAGTACTCCTGAGTAGAATCCGTTTAGGACAATTTTCTTAGTACCAATGCCTCCAACACCATTCATAATATTAAGTAACATGAATAAAGCAACCATGATGATGTATGATAATTGATTAGTTGGTGAAAATAGTAACCATGCCCCAATAAAAGCCGCAAAAATCAACGATGAAACTTTGTAGATCGACTTAATTTCAATCTGGGACTGCCAATAAACATTAAAGGCTGCACCAAGGAAAAAGATGATATCAACTATTATTAAAAGTACATTCATTTTGACTTTATCCCTTTTCTAAAAAATTTTGATTCAGTAACTATTTCATTTTCCATTACACCTATATTGTATCGTATCTATGTGACGAATACATGAAGATGAACCCTTTGTTTTCGAAATTAAAGCATTTACATATAAATAATTGTTAAAAAGTACCATTTTGGCACATAAAAAAGATGGCTCTAAGCCCCATCCGACATAGAAAAGAGGACTTTTTACATTCTTTTGTTAAGTTGTCCTAATTATTAAGTTTACCATCTTTAATTACACTGTCTAACATGATATTATATGTTGAGAAGAAATAGGGGGAAGAACATTGAGCTCAAAAAACAAAAAACACGAAAGCTTAATCCACTACGCTAATGGCCCTTCTTTGGAAGAAATTAATGATACTGTTGAGGTACCTACTGATGCAGGTTTCTTCAAAACTCTGTTAGCTTATAGTGGACCCGGTGCTTTAGTTGCCGTAGGTTATATGGATCCTGGTAATTGGGTTACATCCATCGCCGGTGGTGCCCAATTCAAATACAAATTGCTATCCGTTATCTTGATTTCTAGTTTAATTGCGATGCTTTTACAATACATGTCAGCTAAACTAGGTATCGTGACCGGAAGAGATTTGGCCCAATTGACCAGAGATAGAACTAGCCGCGTTGGTGGCTTTATCCTTTGGATAATTACTGAGTTAGCCATCATGGCGACTGATATTGCGGAAATCATTGGTTCCGCGATTGCCTTAAAACTACTATTTAACATCCCAGTCCTCTGGGGTGTCATCATCACTGCCTTTGACGTTTTACTACTCTTAGTCTTGATGAAATTAGGTTTCAGAAAAATCGAAGCCATCGTTGCTGCCTTGATTATGGTTATCTTATTCGTTTTCTTATACGAAGTTATTTTAGCCAAACCAGATATGGGGCAAATGATTGTCGGTTTCGTTCCTGAACCAAAGATTTTACAAAATCAAAGTATGCTTTACTTATCTCTTGGTATCGTTGGTGCAACAGTTATGCCACATAATTTGTACTTGCACTCCTCGATTTCACAAGCTAGAAAATACGACCGTGATGATCCTAAGAGTGTTCATCAAGCCGTTAGATTCTCAACTTGGGATTCAAACATTCAGTTAACACTAGCTTTTGTTGTTAACACACTCTTGTTACTACTTGGTGCCGCACTTTTCTATGGTACTAATAGTGACTTAGGACGTTTCGTCGACTTGTTCAACGCCCTTCAAGATCCAAAAGTGGCTGGTGCAGTTGCCAGTCCTGTCTTGAGTATATTATTTGCCGTTGCCTTATTGGCATCAGGTCAAAACTCAACTATTACTGGTACTTTGTCAGGTCAAATCGTTATGGAAGGTTTCATCCACATGAAGATGAAACTTTGGGCAAGACGTGTTATTACTCGTCTAATGTCCATCATCCCAGTTATCACCTTCGCAATCATTTATCATGGTAACGAAGCTAAAATCGAATCACTCTTGACATTCTCACAAGTATTCTTGAGTGTCGCCTTACCATTCTCGATTTTCCCATTGATCAAATTTACAAGTAACAAAGAACTAATGGGTGAATTCACCAACAACAAAGTAATTGAATATACCGGTTATTTAGTCGCAATAATCTTAACAATTCTAAATATTTGGTTGATCTACACAACATTTGTACCAACCGCTTAAAACAAAAAGTTCACTTCATAATGAGGTGAACTTTTTTAATATATTTTAAAAAATGGAAGTATACTTCCATTTTTAAAGGATTTCCCAAAATTTGGAACTACACTTCCATTTTCAAATATAAAATAATCACTAATTGTAAATACAGGGAATTATCTGGTATGATTTACCCAACAAAACAAATAGAAAGCAAGGAATCGGGATTGAATGCATTAGTTAATATGTATGGGCCATTCTTCGACCTCAATAACTGGGCCACCGTTATTGAATCCGGTGAAGATTGGTTAGTTATTTTATCTTTGGTAGTTATGGAGTGTATGTTGTCAGTCGACAATGCGGTCGTTTTAGCGGCTCAGACTCAATCACTACCAAACAAAGTGGAACAGGAAAAATCCTTGTTCTACGGACTTTTCGGGGCATATATTTTTAGATTCCTAGTTATCGGGGTCGGCGTCTACTTGATCAATTTCTGGTTGATCAAAGTTTTTGGTGCCGCTTACCTATTCTATCTTTTCTTAAAACATTTCTTCTTCGACCGCAACAAAAGTGTCGACGTTCCCAAGGGACCACAAAAAGAAAACAAGTTAGAAAAACATTTACACATCTCAAGATTTTGGCAAGTTGTTATTTCAATTGAATTGATGGATATTGTCTTCTCAATCGATTCAGTTTTAGCATCCCTAGCCGTTTCAAGCAACCCAGTTATCGTCTTGATTGGTGGTATGATCGGTATCTTAGCCATGAGAGGAATCGCCGAATTAATCATGGGCTTGATGAGCAAGATTCCAGAACTAAACGGAATGGCCTACTTCTTGATCCTCTTCATCTCGATCAAGTTGTTCCTATCCATCCCCGCAATCGACATCGAAATTCCCAACCTAGTCTTCGTTGGCGTCTTAGTAGGTGCAATTATCTTGACGCTAGTCATCCATATGATTAATAACAACAAAGCACCTAAAAATAAGTAATTTTTTAATTGCCATCTTCTACAACATAATAGAAATTAGAAAGAACTAAAATAAGCGATACTAATGAGAAAGTTATCATTAGTATCGCTTATTTAATTTGAAGTATACCACCGTAATTTTTGTAATATCCTAATTTTTTATCCATAAGATTCAAATCATATTCAGAATAGATATTCTTCCTAATTATCAATCACTTAAATAAAACATTAGAAACGTCATTTAGTCTGCTTCTATCCTTTTTTGTTTTGCAGTCTAGAATGCTTCAATCCATAAGTAAAGTAAACCACAACACCAATCGTAATCCAAAGTCCAACACTGATCTTAGAAATAGTTGGCAACATCAATAAGAAATACAAGCTCGCTACACCACCAAAAATTGGTAATACTGGATACCATGGCATCTTGAACCCATCATTTTTAATATCCTTGCGTTTTCGTAAAGGAATAATTCCAAATGAAATGAAGATGAAAGCCAACAAAGTCCCGGCATTGATCAAAGAAGTTAACTCGGTTAACGGAACTAATCCAGCAAAGAAAGCTTGGACGACTGTCGCTACCAAGATAGCATTCTTTGGTACCGAATATTTGAAATCAACTTGGCCCATTTTTTTAGGCAATAATCCATCACGTCCTAAGGCGTAAACCAAACGTGAGCCGCCAAAGAACATTGTCAACAACGACGTAAAAATCCCCACCAATGCTCCAAGTGTGATTAGTTTATTCCAAGTATCCAGGTGAATTGCTTTCAACGCATAGGCTGCTGGGTCGTCAACGTTTAGTTCCTTATAGTTAACGATTCCGGTCAAAACTAGTGAGAACGAGACGTACAAAATTACCGCCACGATAACTGTTCCCAGAATTCCTTTGACCATGTCCTTTTTGGGATTGATAGTTTCCGCCGAGTTAGCCGCCAACGCATCAAAACCGACAAAGGCGAAGAAAACCGTGGCACAGGCTGTTGAGATGCCGCCCAAGCCGAATGGTTCCGTGTGAAATTCCTTAGGGTAAAATGGCACGTAGTTGCTCGACTTAATATAGAAGAATCCGACCACGACGAACAACACGATGATGGCCACTTTGATAATAACGGCCACATTTTCAACTTTTTTAGAAAGACTGGCTCCATGTGAAATGATAATAGCTATCACCAACACGATCAAAGTAGCAGAAATGTTAACCATGCCACCTTCCAATGGTCCAGCTAACAGGGCTTTTGGCAAGTGAATGCCAATTGCTCCTAAAATATTATTGTTAAAATATGATGCAAAACCAACTGCTTCCGCAGAAACAGTCAAGAAATATTCTAAAATCAAAGCCCAACCGAGAATCCAGCCGACAATCTCTCCATAGATAACCGCACCAAATGAATAAGCTGATCCAGCAACTGGCATTGCTGAAGAAAACTCCGCATAAGCCATTCCTACTAAACCAGAAACCAAGGCCGCAATCAAAAACGCGACTGCCACTGCAGGTCCAGCATGTAGAGCTGCTTCATGTCCTGGCAAAATGAAAATACCAGTACCAATAACTGCTCCGATTCCTAATGACAAAAGATCTTTTGCCCCTAAACTCTTGGTTAATCTCGAATCAGCTTTAATATAGTTGGCAACTGATTCTTTTTTAAAGATATTTTTCATGAAAATTCTCCTATGTTTACATAAAACACATTAAGTCTAAATTTTACTACAACTTTTTTTATAAAAAAAGACAATCTTCACCATAGAAGATTGCCCTCAATATTTATTATTTACTATTAATCTTTACCCTCAACGCGAAATTTGGTTGGTGCATAACCAGTGTATTTCTTAAAAGTTTGGCTGAAGTAACTCAATCGCGTGAATCCTAAATCATCAGATATCTCATTAATACTTTTGTCTGATTCTTTCAATAAAATCATGGCCTTTTGAATTTTCCTAGCATTCAAGTAAACTGAAAAGCTCAAGCCGGTCTCACGTTTAAATAACTTACTGAAATAATAATCTGATAAGTAAACCTTGCCTGAAACTTGATCCAGGGTCAGACGTTTATCCAAATTATTATCAATAAACTCGATTGCTGAAATAATTGAAGCATTCGAAGTCGACAAATGCTTGATATGTTTTAAAGCACCACTCTCATTTTTATCAAGATCATCGATTGCCTCATCAACATCCAATGAATATTTTATAATAAAATCATCAATTCCTCGATTTTTAATAATTAAATTGGAAACGCTTTCTGCCATACGACGTAAAAATTCAGCATGTTGTTGTAATTTCTGTAGAATAATCAACCGATTATTATCTCTTTGAGGAACATCCTGAGCAGCACAAACTTTACCGACCCTCTGGTTAAGTGCGGTAATGCGTAAAGGTGCATCGGCATATTCGATACCATATTTATATTTATTAACACTCAATTCAGATAAATTTCTTACCTGGTCTACTTGAGCTAAAGCACTGCTTTTCCTTAATTCTCCAAAGATACCTGCCTGCAGATTATCGTCGTTATTTAAAACAAAGACTGCTATTTCATTAGTTTGAGCATACGATTGCAGCAGATGGATAAGCAATTTATCATTACTTGATAACAAAGATTGTAAATCAAATTCCTCCATGATTTTAGCCAACCATTCTACAATTTTTTAATACTTAAATGTTTGAATTCAGATAGTCCATTAGAACCACAGCATCATTATGTTCAGTATCCTTCGCACTGAACAAAATTAGTACATCTTGTGTTTGAAGAGCTTCTCTAATACTCTTCAAAAATTCTTTTGTATATGGATTATTATTAATTTCATCCAAATATTTAGTTTTGAACTCTAAAAATTTTTCTGGATCATGACCGAACCACTTTCGTAATTCGGGTGATGGGGCAATTTCTTTAGCCCACAAATCTAAATTTGCTCTAACTTTGGACATTCCCCGTGGCCAAAGACGATCTACTAAAATGCGATAGCCATCTGGCAACTCTTTATCGTAAATTCGTTTCAAAATTAGTTGGGTCATTTTAACATCCTCTTTTTAATCAATTTAATTGTATCATATCTAATACATTTATAATTTAATTAATTATTGCAATTTTTAGCACTCTCAAAGTTTGAGTGCTAAATTCTTGAACTTCATAATTTCTGGTTTTATACTGTATTTGTAATGAAGGGAAAGGAAGTAACGAAGTATGGCAAACGAAATTATGGATCGTAATAACTTACTAAGAAACTGGTTTAATCATGATTCATGGATGAATGATTTTCCATCATTATTTGACAACAATTCTTGGGAAGTTTCAAATTTAAAGACTGATATTAAGGAAACTGACAACGATTATCAAGTCAGTGTCGATCTTCCCGCTGTTGACAAGAAAAACCTTGATATCACTTATGACAATAACACTTTAACTATCAGTGGTCATCGTGACAGTTTTAATGATCATAATGACAAAGATGGCGACATGATTATGTCTGAACGTCAAAGTGGCCGCTTCATGAGACAATATAATTTACCACAAGTTGACGCCGAAAATATCCAAGCAAATTACAATAACGGTGTTCTAAAAGTTACTCTTCCTAAACAAACTAAAGAAGTATCTGGACACCACATCGATATCGAATAATGTTCCAAGCTTATTTTTTTGGAGATTCATTAGCACTCAAATAGTTCGAGTGCTAAAAGAGAGATTTTTATAATAAGGAAGTAATTATTTATGACAAACGAAGTTATGAACAGAAATGATTTAATGAGAAACTTTTTTAATAATGATAACTGGATGAATTTCCCAGCAATTTTTGAAGACAATTTTATGACTGATTCAGCTTTAAAGACTGACATTAAAGAAAATGATCATCAATATGAAGTTCACGTCGATATGCCTGATTTTGACAAGAAGAATATCGACATCAATTATCAAGATAACGTTTTGACAGTCAGTGGTCGTCGTGATAGCTTCAATGATCACAATGACAAAGATGGCGACATGATTATGTCCGAACGTCAAAGCGGCCGCTTCATGAGACAATACCATTTGCCAGCAGTTGATTCTGACAATATCACTGCAACTTACAACAACGGTGTTTTGCAAATAACATTACCAAAATTGGCAAAAGAAACTGAAACTGGCCATCATATTGAGATTAACTAATAATTTGGTTAGTGGTTAGATGCCGTCTTCCGCAACAGCTCATCACAGGGATTGTGTGGAAGACGACAATTCCAGCAATTTTTTACAAATTCACATAATCTTCACAATTTACAAATATTTAATTCATAAAGATTAAGTATTATATATCTTGTAGATGAGAGATACAGATAATCCCTTTTCTCACCCCCCTATAACATATATATATTTAATCCCCTAAGAAAAAGTACCTTTCCCCGAGGTACTTTTTTATTGTCTTTTGAGTCCTAGTCGGTAGTAGTTGACCGGAAAATAGGATATACTATATTGTGCAGAGTGGAATAAATCTACTCGCATGGGATGTGACTTTGAGTCACAAAAGGACTAAGAATTTATAATTAAAAATCAGACTTATCAATAACTGGGCTATCCAAATTACAATTTACTATTTTAAAAATGATAAGCCTATTAAAATAAACTTTAGATTAGAGGCAAAACTCTTTTCTCATCCCCCCTATAAAAACAATCCCCTATAAAAACACCCTCATGGGTGTTTTTATTTTGTCTATTTTTTCAATGATCCACGAACGATAAATTCAGAAGGTATCATTTTTTTAACAATTTTCTTTTCAAACAGAGCACAAAAAGCATATTCTCCAATTTCGGACAATTTGTGATCAATCGTTGAAAAATTCATCAAAAAACTATAATCCATATTTTCTTGACCAATCACCGGAATATCAATCTGTTTTTTTTTCAATTGATAAATTATTCCTGCCGCTACTTGGTCGCCGTTAGCAAAAACAGCATCCAATTGAGGATTATTCTTAGTCAATAACTTGGCCGCTTCGATACCATCTTGGAAAAATTGCATATTTCTAACTAATAAAGAATCAGGAATTTCTTTTTGAAACACATCGTAATACGAATCAACTGTTAGCTTAGCACTACGGCTAGTTTGTTCGTTACGGCTGATCGTAACGCCGATATGTTGAAAATTTAATTTTTTCAAATATTTGAATCCATTAATATAGGAAATCTTCCGATTGGTATAAGCACAAGAAATTGGGTATTCTAATGTATCTTCGCAACAAGTTATGGGTCCATAGATTTGATACTCTTGAATTTTTTTAAATGAAATAGCTCTGGAAGTGAAAATCAGACCATCAAATGCTTGGTGTTTTAACATTTCCAAACAACGAATCTCACTGTTAACATCATAGTGCGATGGCAATAAAGTTACTTGATAATCTTCTTTAAAGGCCGCTTGGGTAATGGCTGACACTAGCTTTTGAAAATATGGGTGATTACTATAAGGCATAACGACACCAACACGGTAAGTTTTCCCGGTACTAAGGGCCCGAGCGATGTCATTAGGATGATAATTCAATTCTTTCATAGCAGACAATATTTCTTGTTTAGTTTGTTCTGCCACGTAACTTTTATGATTAATAACTCTAGAAACAGTTGAAACCGAATGACCAGATAATTTAGCCACATCACGAATATTTGACATATGCTCGCTCCTTCTTAATTGTTAGCTTGCTACAAATGATATATTTGCTTAAATTTCAAAAAAATTAGAAATTCACACTTTCTTCACATTTTCAATATAATTGGTTCACACTTATTAGTTATAGTATTAATTGTAGATGAGAGATAGATATCTCATCTCATCCCCCCTATAACATATATATTTAATCCCCTAAAAATAAAAGAACACCTTCCCCGGGTGTTCTTTTTTATTGCCTTTTTTCAGCCGAGTGGATCGCACTAGCTTTCATCATCAAGGTATCGACGGAAATATTGATAAAACCGGCGTTTTGCATTATTTGGCAAAGCTGTTTAATGCTGACAAACTTGTTGACTGAGTCGTCTAAATACTGATAATCAGCATGATTCTTAGCAAAAACTTTGCCCATCAGTGGGACTAATTTGTCAAAATACAAATGCCAACCGATTTTAATAATTGGTGTTTCAACCTTAAAGGCTTCTAAACAAATTATTTGACCACCCGGTTTTAAAACCCGATAGATTTCACGCAGAACTTGGTTAGCATCTGGGACATTTCGCAGTCCAAAACCAATCGTTACCACGTCAAAACTATTATCCGAAAAATTTAATTGCATGGCGTCACCCGTCTTTAAATTGATGTTAGTCAATTTGGACTGAGCGACTTTTTGTTGCGCCAACTTTAACATTTCGGGGCTGAAATCTAATCCGATTACTTGGCTATGTGGGAAGCAATCTGCTAACATGATGGTCCAATCTGCTGTTCCACAGCACAAATCTAGGATATCATTTGGGCGATTGGTAATTTTAGAAGTAGCCTGTTTTCGCCATTGGTGATGGGTTCCTAAACTCATAATGGAATTTAATTTATCATAACTTCCGGCAATATTGTCGAAGGTTTTTTGAACGTCTTTTTCGGGTACTTTATTAGTGAGACTCATAAGTCCACCTCTAGTCGATATTTTCGATGCGAGCGTAATATTTCACATATTTGTTGCCGGTCTTGGAAATTTTATACTTTGAAACGCCGCCATTTTTTGGTTGGATAATATTAGAAATATTGGTGGCTCCAGTCGTTACCTTCATGAAAGCTCGACTGACAAATCCATGGCAAACCACCAAAATTTTCTCGTCACCTTTTTGACCCATTTCATCCATGAAATTTTCGATTCGTTGGTAAACATGACTGTATTCTTCAGCATTTTTAGCGTATTTAGTATAAGTTGGCAACAAAAAGCCATTTTCGTCGAAGGCATCAGGATACTTAACGATCAATTCTTCTTCTTTGAGTCCATCCCATGATCCATAATCAGCTTCGAAAAGTCGGTCATCTTGTTTAATTTCATGAACGCCATTATTCAAAATTTCTGCTGTTTGTAAAGCTCGCTTCATTGGACTTGAATAAACTTCATCGAATTGATTGATATCGATATTTTTAGCCAGGGTTTCGATTTGCTTGATTCCCTTGGTATTCAAAGGCATATTGGTAGACATACCGTTGATTCTGACTTCTGAATTTGTGTCAGTTTCACCGTGTCTGACAATGTATAATTCAACCATAATTTCTCCTCTTTGTTAGCGCTTAGAATCTCCTTTTAGTATTTCATTATTGACTTTGCAATGCAACTCAATTATAGTTAATACAATTAAATAATCCTTTAAATATTGGTCCCGTGAGGCTAATAAGGAAACACGTTCGTCTTTTATTTCGCATACACGGGATAGAGGGCTATTTTTTTGCAAAAAAATAATTTGGGGAGATGTTTTTTTGAGTAAGAATAACGAACAGTACCGCAATCCTGATGCGGTTTTAGATGTTTACGAAAAGCCACCGTTAGCTAGTTGGCCGCTTTTATCACTACAGCACTTATTCTCAATGTTTGGGGCGACAGTTTTAGTTCCATTGCTAGTTGGACTTGATCCTAGTATCGCCTTATTCAGTTCTGGTGTCGGAACTATCATTCATATTTTAATTACTCATCGTAAGATTCCGGCTTACATGAGTTCATCATTTTCATTCATTGTCCCGATGGTTTCATTAATGAAGACAGTCGGATATCCAGGCGTTGCTCAAGGTACGATCGCCGTTGGATTAGTTTATTTGATTGTTTCCTTAATCGTCGGTTTTGCCGGTTCAGACTGGATCGACAAAGCTTTACCACCTATCGTTGTTGGTCCAATTATTATCGTTATTGGTATGTCCGTTGCCGGAAGTGCCGCTAACAACGCTATGATGAATGGTTCTCATTATGACCTCAAATACTTTGGTGTCGCTATGTTTACCCTCTTCTTGACCGTTATTTTAAATATGGTTTTACGTGGTTTCTGGAGTAATATTGCTATTTTACTAGGTATCGTCGGTGGATACTTATTGTCACTAGCTTTAGGAATTGTTGATTTTTCAAAAGTTATTTCTACACCTTGGTTTAAATTTCCAGCTTTTGATTTGATGTTTGTCAATTATATGCCTAAACAAATTTATTGGGGAGCGATACTGAGTTTTGCCCCAATTGCCTTTGTCACCATGGCTGAACACTTGGGTCACATCATGGTATTGGATGAATTGACAAATCGTGATTTCTTCAAAGACCCTGGCCTTCACAAGACACTTGCTGGTGATGGTACAGCTTCGATCGTAGCTGCCTTTCTAGGTGGCCCTCCTATCACATCTTACGGTGAAAATATTGGCGTGATGGCTGTCAACAAAATTTTCAGTGTCTACGTTGTTATTGGTGCCGCGGTCTTCGCTGCTTTGTTTGGATTCGTTGGTAAACTTAGTGCCTTGATTCAAACTGTACCTGGTCCTGTTATCGGTGGTATCAGTTTCGTCTTGTTCGGTGTTATCTCTTCAAGTGGTTTAAGAATTTTGGTCGAAAATAAAGTCGACTTCAATGAAAAACGTAATTTGATGATTGCTTCTGTTATCTTGGTTATCGGTATCGGTAATGCTTATCTTCAAATTGGTAATTTCCAATTTACTGGTGTCGGTGTAGCTACTGTCGTTGGTATTTTGTTAAATCTAATTTTGCCTAAGCACGCTTTGTCCGAAAACTGGGACGAAGATAAGGAAGATTGGAAGAGTCGTCAGAATAAATAACTAGTTAATAACCTACTTCTTTAATATAGAAGTAATAATAAAAAAAGAGAATCTTATCTGAGATAGCAATTCACTGCTATTCTAGTAAGATTCTCTTTTTTTATATTAGTTTAAATTAATATCTTAATTTCGAATAAAAACTATATCCTACTCAGAATTCATTAAACCAACCACTCTCCAAAAAGATTTACTCCTCTACATCATCTTCTCTATTGTCTTGTAATTCCGCAACTAGATCATCAATATGCTGTTGAATCTTTTTGCCGAAGTCGGTATCGTAAACCATCTTTCGTTCATCAAATCTTTCAATTGTTTTTCGTGAAGCGGCCACGTCTTCCATTGAATTGATAGCATGATTCATCGAAATAAAAGGATTCAATTTTATCAGCTGCATATCAAAAGAATCATACAACAATGTATAGCCGCCTTCGTTTTCAGTCTTTGGACGGCCAGCATTTATCATGATCAAATTTCCCTTAGCTTTCAATGGACTCTCATTAGTCGGTGGTGTGTGTCCGATTACTATGTGACCATTTTCGGGTATTTCAAATTCATCTTTTATCTTCTTAATGAAATCTTCGTCATCACAAAATTGATAGAAGGGATTAGACTTTTCGGAGGTTAAATCGGTTCCTTGGAGAAAATAACTTTCAAACGTAGCCATTTTATTTTTTCCAAACAATGGTGAATTTTGGCCACACCACAAATACCAAATAACATCGGAATTGAAGCAATCACCCGTTGTTGGATGGTGCATCGCATCTAATAATACTTCATTAAAGTAATCAAATAATTCTTTGCCAGCATATTCATGGCCATCAATCTCCCATTTAGTGAAATCGCCTTTTTCATCGACGGGAACACACCCATGAAATAATAAATTGCCATTGTGTTTGAGGTACATTGAACCGTGGTCAGCCATAAACCACATGTGTTCGTTAAGTTTACTTGAGTGCGTGAATTGATTTATCAAGTCGATCAATACTACTTGTTCTGGGTGAGCTATTTGATAAGGGTCAGCCGGATTGATCAATTGAAAACAGCCATTGTCGATCTCATATTCTTTTCCATTCACTTCAATTAAATCCTTACCTTGGCTCAATTTATCAAGTAAGAGTCGATCTTCCATGTGAAATTCTGGACGGCGTTTGATAGCTTGACCTTCCAATTTAAATTGCATGATAGCCGCTGCCTGCTGAACACAGTTATCTGTAATTCTTTCTTCTTCAGGAATTTTGGGAGCATTCTCAAGATTCTCTTCAAAATTTGGTAACGGACGATAAAAATGTCGAGCAAATGTAATCAGTGAAGTTAAATCAATATCATATGCATCTTTCAATAGTTCTAGGTTGTGATAGCGAGCACACAAACGAAGTAAATTAGCCATACACAATTTAGAGCCTGCCATCGTTCCCATCCAGAGAATATCGTGATTCCCCCACTGAATATCAAAATTCTGCCAGTGATCAACCAAATAATTCAACACTAAATTAGGATGAGCTCCACGATCATAAATATCTCCAACAATGTGAATCCGTTCAATCGATAAACGTTGAATAGCATGACAAGTTGCGACGATAAAGTCATCAGCCATTCCCAATTTAACAATACTATTCAACATCCCTTGCGAATATTCATTTTTAGTTTTATATTTTCCATCAATCAATAACATATTCTCGATTGTCGTCCAATAATTCGGTTCAACTGACTTTTTTACGAGATTCTTGGGATACTTGTTAGTCGCATATCGCAGTATTTCAATTAGGTGATTGAAAGAGTCCATATACCACTGATCTAATTCTTGCCGATTAGTGATTTTGAACTTCATTCCACGAATAACTTGTGAAGGGTAATAAATTAAACATGATAATTTCTTCTGATTCAGTGTCGTTAAGCGGCCTTCAAATAGATCTTCAACCTTGCGGCTAATATTACCAGCACCGCTACGCATAATGTGTGAGAAGCGGCCAAAATCACCGTGAACGTCACTGATAAATGTTTCCGTTCCTTTCGGTAATTCTAATTCCGCTGACAAATTGATAATTTCTGTTTGTAACTCACTCTTACTCAAAAATTTTTCTTTAAACTTATCTTCCAAGACTCTTCCCCCAAAAATTATGGTCTCACTTATATGATAGCGCATTCAATTTGAACTATACCAAACGAAAAGTAATATTCCAAGTATGAAAATTGTATTTGAGTTAAAATTATAGTTATAGGAGGTCAGAATAAATATGAATTTAAAATTGGATTCTACTGTAACTTTGAATAACGGCGTAAAAATGCCTCAACTAGGAATGGGTGTTTGGAAGGTTAATAATTCCGGTGCTTCCCAAGCTGTACAATGGGCATTGAAACACGGCTATAAAGCTATTGATACTGCTAAACAATATGGTAACGAAGCCGGGGTCGGTGAAGGATTACAAAAAGGTTTCGCAGATAATGGTCTCAAACGTGAAGATATCTTTTTAACAACAAAGATTTTCAATGGTGACCAAGGCTATCAATCAACACTCGACAACTTCGAAGGTCAATTGAAGAGATTACAAACAGACTATGTAGATCTACTCTTGATTCACTGGCCAGTTAATGGAACATATCTTGATACATGGCGTGCACTAGAAAAGATTTATCAAGAAGGTAAAGCTCGTGCCATCGGTGTTTCAAACTTCGATATTACTAGATTGAAAGATATTTTAAAGAATTGTTCAGTTAAACCTGCTGTCAATCAGATGGAATATCACCCACTCTGTCAAGAAGGTGACATCAAGAACTTCTGTGATGAAAACAATATTCATCTTGAAGCATGGTCTCCACTTGGCGGTGGTACTGTTCTAGGTGACAGTAGATTGAAGAAAATCGCTGACAAGTACAATAAGTCAGTTGCCCAAGTTATCTTACGCTGGGATCTTCAAAATGGTGTCATCACAATTCCTAAGTCAGTTCATGAAGAAAGAATCGTTCAAAACGCTGACGTTTATGACTTTGAATTGAGCGACGCTGACATGAAAGAAATCGACGGTTTTGATCAAGACAAGAGAAGTCTTTGGTATGGTGGTTTCTATTGGAGTGGTAATCCTGATGGATACAAGGATGAAGTTGAACAATGGGACGACTAAATCATTAATATAAAAAAAGGTGTTGAAAAAATTTCAACACCTTTTTTTATTTCTTTTTAACAATTGGCTTAACAAATTTATTTCGTTGAGGTCGATTTCGAATCATTTCTAGTTGTTTAGCTCTCAAATCCTCTTGCTTTTTATTTCTAATTGCTAATTTACGATCAAACTCTTCACCTGATAATACTTTCACTTTCTTAGATACATGCTTTTTAATAAATTTATTAATCAATTCTACATTATCATCAAAGATTAAAGAATAACTACCACCTTTTTTTGAACCAAAGGTCACCATCGTGCCATTCTTAATTCCTTCAACAACAATTTGATCATATCTATCATAGGTAGAAGCATTTGAAATAGAACCATAAGTAATAACCTTATTATCACTTAAACCTTGATTTATAAATGCAACACTAGCAAATAATACAGCTATCATTATCAATTTAAAATTGACTACTGGTGATTCAGTCCAGAAAAGAGTTACGATTGCAATTGCAGCTACAAAGGCAATAATATATTTAATTTTTGAAGATCTAGCCTTAATCTTTATAGTTCTTTGTTGTTGAAATTCAAAAATTAATAAAGAACCAAGAAGAAAAACAATTATCAGTGATTCAGCCATCAACCTTACCTCCATTCATTACCATTCAGCAATTGTTCCATCATAATTCTTCCATGATGGATTACTCCAAACTAGTCCTTGTTGAGCAACATCTTTAATCATATCCTCATCCATTTCAATTCCCAAACCTGGTTTAGTTGGCAATTGAACATATGAGTCTTTATATTGGAAAATTTCCTTATTTTTAACAAAGTCCAACAAATCAAACCCTTGGTTATAATGAATACCTAAACTTTGTTCCTGGATGAAGACATTTGGTGTACATGCATCCACTTGTAATGTGGCTGCCAATGATACAGGTCCGTATGGTGCATGAGGTGCACAGGCCATATCAAATGATTCAGCTTCAGCTGCAATCTTACGAGTCTCTAGGATACCACCACATAGAGCAACATCAGGTTGAACAATGTCAACTGCACCTTGTCTAAATAAGTTCTTGAAGCCCCAACGAGTGTATAGTCTTTCACCTGTTGCTAAAGGAATTGAAACTTCTCTAGCAATATCATCAAATGAATCCCAATTTTCTGGCAAAACGACTTCTTCTAAGAACATTGGATGATATGGTTCCAATGCTTTAGCCAACACTTTTGCCATTGGTCTATGTACACGTCCATGGAAATCAATCCCTATTTCCAAATCATCACCGACTTCATCGCGGATTGAAGCAACACGATCAACAACCGCTTGGATTTTTTTATATGAGTCAACATAATGTAATTCAGATGTAGCGTTCATTTTAATTGCTGTGAATCCTTTATCAACTCTAGCACGTGCTTGTTCTGCTACATCACTAGGACGGTCGCCCCCAATCCAAGAATAAACTCTAATTTTATCTCTAGCTGCTCCACCTAGTAGTTCATATACAGGAACATTCAAAGCTTTACCTTTGATATCCCACAAAGCCATTTCAATACCAGAAATGATTGTTCCATTGATTGGACCACCTCTAAAGAATGAGCGATGTAATTCTTGCCACAAACGTTCAATCTCAAATGGGTTTCTGCCAATTATTTTCTTACCCATTTCTTCAGCTCCGGCTACAACTGTTTCTGTTTTTGTTCCAGAAATCATTTCACCCCAGCCAGTAATACCTTCATCGGTTAAAATTTTAATAAAAATCCAACGTGGTTTTACTTTATAAACTTTAATATCAGAAATTTTCAAAACTTATTACTCCCTTTTAAAAATTAATTTGTTTGTGCATCACTAATTTCCATATTCTTATTAACGTGTTTAATTCCATCAAAGAAGTACCAGATTCCAGCAAAGGCCAGAATTAAAACGGGTACGGAAATAAGTGGATGCCAAGTAAATGCAAAGTAAACAATGAAACTTTGAATCATTGATGTTGCGGCAAATGAACTAATAAATAATGAATTTGCTCCCAATTTAATACCAACGGATTTAGCAATTGATGTTAATACTGGTGCAGTCGCTGATCCACACCATAGAAGTGAAGCCGTAACGACAAGTCCAATAATAATATTTTTAATTAAATTACCATTTGTTAAGGCTACAACCAATGCAACTCTAAATGGAACGACAGCTAAATCTGCAAATGGTAGAACTGAATTTCCTGGTAAAATTAATGCCATAGCAATTGTTAATGGAATAATAATCAAAGCTGTTGTAATAACATCTTGGTTACCAACAACAACAGCAGCATCCAAACCAATAAATAGCTTTCTACCCTTAAATCTCTTCTGAGACCATGTTTGTGCTGCTTCAGAAATTGGCATTAAACCTTCCATGAATAGTGATGTCATTTTTGGAATCAAAACCAATACAGCTGACATTGACACACCTAATTGCATAACTTTCATTAAACTGTAACCAGCTAAACCACCGATTGCCATACCAATGATTAGTCCCATGATCATTGAATCACCGAAAAATCCTAAATATTTTTGAGCATCCTTAATTGAAAATTTATTCTTTCTCATAAAAGGAATACGGTCTAACAGCCAATTTAATGGCCATGCAATAACTAGTGATGACAAAGCTGAAACTGTTGGTAAAGACACTCCAGGGATACCAAAGAATGACTCAACTACTGGTTGTGACCAATCAGCTAACTTGAAGGTAATTAGAGCCATCAACAATGATGAACCTATTCCTAACCAAATATTTTTAGTAACGAAATAGACCATTACACCTACGATTGCCATATGATGATAATTCCAAATATCAACATCTAGCGTATGTGTCTTCTTTAAAACTAATAAAACAATATTTACTAACAAAATACCAAAAATCAAAATTGCAATGATTGGAGATGCCCAAGTAACAGCGGCAATAGAACCCCAACCTACATCCAAAGCAGTTAAATGAACACCAGTTCTATCTACCATTGCTTTGGCAGCTGGTCCAATATTTGTTGTCATGAAATCAAGAATTAACTTAATACCGGCAAATCCAATACCAAGTGTTAAACCTGATTTAAATGATCTCGTAATCTTCAATCCAAATATAAGACCAATAATTGTGATAATCACGGGCAATAGAACTGTAGGTCCAGCATCTATTAACCAATTAAAGACATCCATTATTACATGCATGTGAATTCACCCCTGTTTTTTTAACCTTCTTTTTCTTTAACTAATTCATAAATCTCCTCAAATGTCTTATCAGCACCAATACCTGTTAGGATTGGCATTCCTTTGACATAAGGAACTCCTTTAGTTTGTCCATCGAATTCACCTGTTGTTACTAGTAAATCAAATCCTTCAACTTTTCCTGGTACTTCCATTAATTTTGTTTGAGTAGTTTCAACTGGTAATCCTTTATCCTCCATATAACTTCTAATCTTTGATGCTACAACTGTTGAAGTTGCAATTCCGTTTCCACAAGCTACTAAAATATGTGCTGTCATAATAAAAATCCTCCAATTAATTTAAAATTCCTAATAATGATGGTTCTATCAATTTCATAAGTTCTTCCTGTGAATTGACTTTTAAAAGTTCTTTTCGTAAATCCTCATCTTGAATAATTCCAACAACTCGCTGCAACATTTCAACCTGACCATGTGGTTCACCTATTGCAAGCATAATTACAATTTGAATTGGTATAGTTTTTTTAACATCTTCCATATCATGAAAATCAACTGGCTTTTTTAATGTTGCAACTGCCACTGTTGTCTCATTTACTTTTGTATAATCTGCATGTGGAATAGCAACTGCAGGCTCTGTTGAAGGCAAACCTGTTGGATATTCTTTTTCACGGCTTCTAATAGCCTCTATATAATCCTTTTTTACATAGCCATTCTCATAAAGACGCGTTGCCAATTGTAAAATTGTATCGTCACAACTGTCCGACTTCAAATGCGGGACAAATAAATTCTTATCTAGTTTTAAATCTACTTTCAAACCAATGCCCCTCTTTCTTTGAAATCTTTTACAAATGTAGCCAATGATTTTGATAAACCTTTAATGTCTTTATTTTGAATATCTTCCTTTTTGAAAAGCTTTGATCCCATTCCTAAATAATCGCAACCATTGTCCAAAAATTCCCCAGCATTTTGAATAGATACTCCACCAACTGCCATTAAAGGTAGCTTTCCAAGTGGTGCTTGAATTGCTTTAAAATAATCTGGTTTTACTGTAGATGCAGGAAATACCTTTACAATATCGGCACCATTGTTAAAGAGTCTGGTTACCTCAGTTGGTGTCATAGCAGCTGGTACAGTAATAACACCTTTATCATGAGCATAATCAATCATTTCTTTTGTAAATTCTTGAGGTCCTAATAAGAATTTTGCTCCTGCATCAATTGCTTCCTTTTCTTCATCAATATTCATTACGGTCCCTGCACCAATAAGATATTTATTACCAAAACGGTTATAGCCATTCTTAATAATATCTATACAATGGTCAGTATTCATTGTTACTTCAATTCCAAAATCTTTTTCAAATCCATCCATAGCTTCCATTATTGCCATAGCTTGATCTGTTGTATAACCACGCATAATGATTGTAAATTTAGGATAATCTTCTACTTTCATATTATTAATCTCCTATTTCCTCTTTAATTTCTTTAATGATTGCTTCATTTGAATTAGAATTGATAATTCTCTTCATCACTTTTTCATTCGAAGCCAAATTGGCTAATTGTTCTACTGCTTTGAAATGAGCTGTAGTATCACTTATAGCGAGTGGAGCAATAATATGAATTTCATCATTATTAGGAAACTTTATTGGTTCTCTAGATATAAGAAATCCAAAGCCATTGTTCTTAACTCCCATGTCAGGAGTCGTATGTGGTATTGCCATATTCTTACCAAAATAACTGTAATTATTTTTTGAAGAACAATTTTTTTTAATTTGCTTTAAGAATTTTGTATTTACCACTTTATTTTCAATCAATGGTTCAGTTGCAAGCTCAAGAGCTTGTATCCAAGTCATTTTTTTATTTATTATTTTTATATATTTGGGATTGATGTAATCTAAAAGAGTTGGCATATCTCGTTTTTCTTGTCGAGTATCTACTTTTCCACTCAATAAAAAGAGTTGCAATTCTTTTCTAAGTTTTTCACTATTATCAATATCCGCATGTCGATCAATAATAGTCATTAATCCACTTAACATCTCATCCGTATTACCAAAGCCGATATCTCTTAAAACTCTATGTCTTAAGTTCAACGATTCGTCCAATGTCATTATCGGATGAATAATATACTGCTTTGATTTTGTTTGTAGAGGAACGGTTGTAAAAACTATGTCGAAGTCATTTTTATACTTTTGAAATTCTCTAACTGATGAGGCAGAAACAAAACTTATTTCAGGTAACATTTCTCTCAATTTTTTAAACATCAATCTAGAAACAATAACACCGTTTCCACAAACAACTGCTGCTCTTTTCTTTTCATCTGGTTTCCAATTTTCTAATTCCGAACCAAAATAAAAAGATAATAATTCTATTTCATCTTCCGGTAATTTAGATCCAATTTCTTTTTCTAATGGCTTAACAATTTGTCTAACTGTATCTATAAACATCTGATGATTATTAACATTATTTACTACTTGCTTAATGCCGGATTGCTTTAAATGTAGTCCATATCTAACACGGAGAATCATTGGTTGTGTGTGTGCAACAAGCCTACGCTCAAAATCCGCTTTATTCTTTATGTTTACATACGTCAAGGATTCAAATTGTTGAACCATCTCATCAACAACTTTTAGTAAATCATTATCATGAAATTTAATATTTCCTTCCACTGTATTTGCAGAAATGAATAATATTAAAATCCATTTATAATCATCTTTGTTAGCAATCCATTGATCTGGAATCAACTTAGAAATAAAATCATATTCTTTTGTATCTTCTATATCCGCTTTAAAATAAGATTTAGACGATACCTGTTCTGAACAACTTCTGGAAATTAAAATTACTAACGAATAAACGAGCTGATTGAATGATTGATCTGAGTAAGTAATACCTAAAAATTCTTCTATTTTATGTGTGTAATGTATAACTGATCCTACTGAAACATTAGCTATTTCAACAATTAGTTCCATACCATCTTCAAATTGAAGTGTTGTAGCAACTGATTCATTTATCAACTGTTTTATTCTTAATTCAGGTCCCGTTATACGATAACCATTTTTTCTTGAGTACTTTAAATTTAAGCCAAAATCTTGAACAAACTGTTTAACGTTTTTTAAATCAGAAATAGCAGTTGTTTTACTGATTGCCAAGTATTCATAAATATGTACCAGAGAAATATCTTCTTTGCTCGTCAGTAAATATAAGATTATCAAGTACATTCTCTGATCTTCGTTAAAATATCTATTTCTTTCCGGAACGTTCTGCAATTGACTCAATAGATATTCTTTTGATCCCTCAGGAACAAAAATCTGACCAGAATTTGACCTTGAAATACTTGGCAAACCATCCAAATCCAATTCATCATTTATTTTTTTTAATGAATATGATAATTGTCTTGGAGTTAAATTTAGCTTACGTTCTAAATCAAAACTCTTATCAATTTTAAATTGAATAATTTGTTTTAAAATAGTGACTTCTCTGTCGTCCAATATTTCACCTCCGCTCTACATTTACAGGATAAGACATAATCGACCGTTTTGGAATGCGCTTTCATTTCAACTTTTGTCTGACAAATTCAATTCCAATTGTCAAAATTTAACTGTATGTTAGTAAAAAAATGATCAAAAATGCCTCCAAAACTCGCTATTATCATATTTTATGACAAAAAAATAGTCTTCCAAATCCATTAGATTTGAAAGACTACTTTTATATATTTATGCCTTCACTTGTTTATTATCAATAATACTTCCAAAGTTAAAGTTCAATAGCTGATCATTCTTCTCCGCCACGATTCCTGTCAAATTGTAGTGCTCAATAAAGGTTTTAAACATCTCAGTATCTGAAGATGTGGCCACCAGTGACCAAATTGCTGCTTCAACTAAGCTACTTCGAATTACTGTTGCTTGTTTAATATCACTTTGCGTACGTTTCAAGGCATTGCCAACAAAATTGCTAGCTTCGGATGTTGAAATAGCACCGTTTTTCAAGTAATAAATTGCTATTGAATTATCATCTGAATCGATGGTGATAGTCCAGTTAAAGTCAATGTCTTGTTTGGTCGCAAATTTCTTTGAGTCACTGCCTTCCAAGTAAACTCCGACTATTTCAGGATTCTTTAATAGTGGTTTCAATTCTTGATTGAATGCTTGTTCAATCGCCCAGTTAATTACAATAACCTTAGGATCGAACTTTCCTGCAAAGTAAGGACTATAAATACCGTTGGTCATTTGCTCCGATAGCATAGCGGCGTTATAAACCGCTTTAAAATCTGCTGAATTAGCTAATGGTCGCTGATTTCCTCTTTGAAACTGGGATACTAACGAGTCATAGCGAAAAGCTGAAAATTCACGATCAATTTTGGCCAAATGAGCATTGATTCTTTCAGTTGTAATTTTAAGAAGTTCCATAACGGCAATACTATTAGAAATTGTTGCTAATTTAATTAAAAAGTTTGTATTCATTTGATTGATTTTATTCGTTTTAATAAAGTATTTTTGGTTTTTCATAATTGATACCTCTGTTTCTTTTACTTTATAAAACAAAGTATAGAGAAAAATCTTGAATTATTTATGATGAAAAAGCGAATAAACTCGTATAGTTATAACGGCGTTATGTCTATTTTTTCACTGCTATCTTATTTGAGATGCCATCTCTAAAATTGATTAAGCCTTCATTTTTATCAACTAACATCCCTGTTAAATGGTATTTTGTTACAAATTCAGGAAATTTATTTGTCCCCGCTGAAATGCCAGCATTTGACCAAATATTAGCATCTAATGCATTATTATTAACAATCGTCACTTGTTCAACGTTGCTCTTCTCACTTCTCAAACTCCGCATACTTTTAGATGTTGAAACAGAACCATTTTGTAAGAAATATGTTGCTAATAAATTATCTTCATTATTTGGATTTTTGATTTCAACTCGCCAACGAAAATCGATGTCAGGTCGACTTGCTAACCGAACGTCTTCACCGCAACGTAATGACACACCATCGATTCCATTAACTTTTAACAATCCCAATAGATATTTATTGAAAAGATTATCAATCATCCAACCGTCCAATAAACCAACTGGGTCATATTTGCCATTGTAATAGGAACTAAAGTAATGTTGAGTCATTTGTTCTGCAGTGATTGTTTGTTCATAGACTTCTCGAAAGGCTTTTGAAATCATCAAAGGCCCTTCTTCTCCATCTTGAAATCTTGCTAATAGTGAATCCTTATTTTCTAAAGAAAACATGCCCGCATATTCACTAATTTTTTTAGTCATTTCATCTACCGCTTGATCAACGGCATTTTGTTCAATCGTTGAGTTTTTGGGAGTAGCCAATTTCATTTCAAATGGTTCATCAAATTTATTTAAAGTTACGTTTAAGTATTTATATTCAGTCATATTATCACTCCTTGCATAAAAAAATACGTATGCTTATCTAATTATCGATAAGTATACGTACCAAATGTGATAAAAATATGACCAAAGTTTGTGAAAAAAATTAAGCCTTATTATGATTTAAAAGAAGATTCAAAATAATTGCTGAAAAACTTCCGACTACTAAACCATTGTTTAAAATAGTTTGTAACGTTGATGGCAAGAATTGTAACAATGTAGGTTGAACCGTAACACCAAGGCCTAAGCCGATAGACACAGCCATAATCATAATGTTGTTATTATTCATTTCGACCTTTGACAACATTTTAATACCTTCAATACCAACAGTACCAAACATGATCAACATGGCACCACCTAAAACAGCGTTGGGAATTAATTCTGCAACTGCTCCAACCTTAGGGATTAAGCCCAGTATGATCAGTAGGAATGCTGAGAAATACACAGGTTTATTCTTCTTGATTCCCGACAATTGAACGACCGCTACGTTCTGTGAAAAAGTCGAATATGGGAATGTATTGAAGATTCCACCTAAAATAGCAGCTAAACCTTCTGAAGCATATCCACGTTGTAAATCATTTTCATCTAGTTTACGTTCTGTCAATTCTGACAAAGCATAATACACACCAGTAGATTCAATCATGCAAGTCAAAGCAGCCAAAAGCATAACGATGATCGATGACCATTCAAATTTTGGTGTAGCAAAGTAAAAAGGTTTTGGAATTTGGAACCAATGAGCAGCGCCAACACTGGAAAATCCAATCTGTCCCATACCGATTCCTAACAAATATCCAGCGACGATTCCAATCAATACAGCAATCTGTTGAATGAAGCCACGACCCCAAATACTAACAACAATAATAATTAGAGCCGTTGTAAAACCTAAAATCAAGTTGGTAAAATTACCAAAATCTTTAGCAGAGGCATCGCCACCACCAATATTTTGGAACGCTACCGGTATCAAAGTAAAACCAATCAAAGTAATCAATGAGCCAGTTACTACTGGTGGAAAGAATCTCTTTAGTTTGGCAAATACTTTTGAAATTAACATGATAAAAATACCAGCTACGATAATAGCGCCATACATATAGGCTATACCAAAGTGGTGTCCAATATTTTGTAACGGCGTTACATACTCAACAGCTGAGCCTAAAACTACTGGTAAACCAATACCAGTAAGCGGTGTACGCTTGATCTGGAGCAGTGTGGCAACCCCACACATAAAAATGTCGACTGAGATCAAGTAAGTCATTTCCTTAGCGTTAAAGCCCAAAGATGTACCAATCAAAATTGGTATTAGTATATCTCCTGAGTACATGGCTAATAAATGTTGAAACCCTAAAAGTAAATTCTTTAAAAAAGAATCACCCTTTTCGTTCATTTTGAGATCCATTATTGCCCCTCCTATATTTAGAAAATTATAGCATGTTTTCAGAAAGTTATTAATGGTGAAGTTTGGATTAATTACTAGTCCATCTATGATAAAATGAAGTCAATATACAATAGGAGGAATTCTAAGAGATGAAGAAAAATCATTTGGATGACGCTTGTACTACTATTTTAGTTGGTAAAAACGCCAGTATAGACGGATCAACAATGATTGCCAGAAATGATGATACATTTTTTGCGGTCGCTCCACACAGTTTTGTACTCAACCCTGCTGTTAAAGGTGAAAAAGGCCGTAAGGTTAAATCATGGTTGAACGGTTTTGAATCAGAAGTACCCGAAAATGGCTACAAATGGCCTGCAGTTCCAAACGTTGATTATAAGAAGTTTGGTTACTACGACGAAAGTGGTATCAACGGAGCTAATGTTGCCATGTCAGCTACTGAAAGTACTTATGGTAACGAACGTGCTTTGGCTTTTGATCCATTAGTAAAAGATGGTATGGACGAAGACGTTATCGTTCGTATGGTTCTTCCTTATGTTGATTCAGCTAAGGGTGCTGTAGAACGTACCGGTGAACTTATTAAGAAGTTTGGTTCACCTGCTGGTAATTCTGTTCTATTTAGTGACAAAGATGACGTTTGGTACATGGAAATCGTTACTGGACATCACTGGGTAGCTCAAAGAATCCCTGATGACAGTTACGCTGTATGTGCTAACCGTGTATCAATTCAACAAGTCGACTTTAACAAGCCTGATGAATTCATGTGGTCCGAGGGAATCCAAGAATTCGTTGAAGAAAATCATTTGAATACTGACAAGACTGGCTGGAACTTCAGACATATCTTCGGTACTGATAATTTAAAGGATCGTCATTACAACACACCACGTGTTTGGTTCGGTCAAAAATACTTCAATCCTGAAATAAAACAAGATCCAGAAGATGGTGAATTACCATTCATCATGAAAACTGATCACAAGATTTCTGTCGATGACATCGAGTATGTTTTAGGTTCACACTATAATGAAACACCATTCGATCCATTTAGCCCATACGCTGATGATGATGACAAGCACCGTTACCGTCCAATTGGCTTGAACAGAACACAAAATTCACACGTACTACAAATTAGAAATGATGTTCCTGAAGAATACGCTGCTATCATGTGGCTATGTATCGGTTACCCAACATTTACACCATACATCCCATTCTACACAAACATGAACGAAACAGATCCGTCATATAACGACGCTTCACTCAAGTTCAACTTCAAAGATGCTTACTGGATGTACAAAGCATTGTCCGTCTTAGTTGAATCAAACTACACAGAATTTATCCAAGATGACATCGACTTCTTAACAGATGCTCGTCAAACATTCCGTGCTTACGTTGCCGAGACTGACAAATTGGCTAAGAACTATTCTGGCGATGAATTAACAGAATTCTTAACGAATAGAAATCAAAAGATCGTTAAAGAAATGCAAGAAAAGACTCATGAATTCTTCGGTGAACTTTATACTAAAGGGATCAATCTTTCAAAACTTACATTTAATATGGATGCAAATCTATAAAAAAAATACGGTGTCCTAAGCGGGACGCCTATTTTTTTTGGAGGGAACTTAATATGGAACCTTATTTTAACAAAATGACTCCAGCTGGATATAAAGAAATTGAAGCAGAGATTAAGCATTTAAAAGAAATCCGTCCTGAAAAAATTAAAATACTTGCTGCAGCGGCTGCCTTAGGTGACCGTTCGGAAAATACTGAATACTCAACTGCAAAACGTGATTTAGGGCATTTGAACGGTCGCTTGCACTATTTAGAAAAGCAATTACAATACGCGGACGTTGTTAAGCCCTCAAATAGCAACAAATTAGATATCGGGAAATTCGTCACACTTGAATTCTTAGACGATCATAGTCGCGTGACTTACCAATTAGTTGGTAAACAAGAGGCTAATTTGACTAAAAATAAGATTTCCTTTGACTCACCGATTGGTAAAGCTGTGGATGGTAAAAAAATCAATGATGTCGTTTCAGTCAGCGCTCCGGCAGGTTCATATCAAGTCAAAATTGTTAAAATTAGTCTTGAGAAATGAACTAATTGTAGTGAAAACTAATTCACAATTAATTAAATATGGTATATCCCAATCAGAAGAAACGCCCGACTAGCATAAGATTCTTAGCATACCGATTCAACCTAACTTCATGATATAAAAAAAACAATAGTCAAAATCAAAATTTCACGGTTATAATAGTGCTATTAGTTTTTTTCAGGAGGAAATGTTTTAATGGACGAAAGTAAGAAGTTAGCCAAGAGAACACTCGATAGAGGTTTTTGGTTAGCATTTTGTGCTTCCGCTCTCTGGGGAGTTTCAGGTACCGTTTTACAAGTCGTCGCTAAGGATCTAGATATTCCAGCAATGTGGTTTATCGCAACGAGAACTACAGTTGCTGGAATTTTACTGTTAGCGGTTGGCCTAGTCGTTTTACCTAAAAACGAATTTTTTGCTGTTTTTAGAAATAAAAGAGATTTACTAACTTTGCTAAGTTTTTCAGTTTTTGGTTTGCTGGCAAATATGTTTACCTTCTTTCACGCTATCAAGACAGGTAACTCATCAACAGCAACGATTTTACAATATCTTTCACCACTCTTCATCATGATTGGTGCCATCATCTTCACAAAGAAAAAGACTTCACGTGTCGATGTTATCTCATTTGTTTTAGCTTTGATCGGGGTCGTTTTAATGATTACTCGGGGAAATCTGAGTCACCTTTCAATTCCTTTAGTTTCAGTCCTTTGGGGAATCGGCAGTGGTATCACAGCTGCACTTTACATTACCATTCCACAAAAATTAATTGCTAAATATCACGGAATCTTGATTACCGGCTGGGGTATGTTGATTGCTGGTGTAATTTCAAATATCTTCAGTCCTATTTGGGTCAATCCACCTAAGATGACGACAACTAGTATTTTAGGAATCGGTACTGTTATCTTGATTGGTACTGTCCTAGCCTTCTTATTGATGGTTATCAGTACTAAATACACAACTGCTGCGATTGTCAGTATCACTGATGCCGTGCAACCTTTCACTACTTTAGTTTTAAGTGTGATTTTCTTGCATTATGCAGTAAACTTTGCCGAAGTTATTGGTGCGATAATTGTTATTTTAGCGATTTATGTTTTGAATCGTTACGATACTGAATAATGCGCTTCTTTAGTTTGGATGGTGGTTAGTTGCGGAAGACTAGATTTCAGTTCTTTGCAGTTATTTTCGTGAATTCTGAATTGGATACAAATCTATTCAGAGTCGTCATTAAACTGTTTTATAGTCTGGATGCGTTATAACGCTTAATTACTTTAATTGATTTAATTAATATAAAAAATAGAGGATATTACTAATACTGCAAGATTCTACAATATAGTAATATCCTCTTTCTTTATACATTAGTTCTTACTTTGACGTACGAGACACAATAGACTATTTAAGATACAGGTTCTAACTCAGAATAGAATTAGTATTCCTAAAAGAACGGAACATAAATACAAAATAGATCCGTTATTCAGCCCGGAATACTACCACCCACTACCCAAAACGAAGAAAGACAATCCTCCACACTTCTTTTTTCAACTCAATTTTGTTTTAATAGAGTTGTTAGTTAATGAAGGAGGATTTTGTTAATGAAAATTTTTGCATATGGAATTCGTAAGGACGAAGAACCTTCTCTAAAGAAATGGGAACAAGCTAATCCTAACGTTGAAGTTGGTTTCACAGAATACACTTTGACAGCTGATTCAGCTCGTTTAGCCGAAGGATCTGATGGGGTCGTTACTTTACAAACTTCCCCATACACTCGTGAGGCGCTAGAAGTCTTGAAGAGTCTAGGCATCCATTACATCTCAATTCGTAACGTTGGTGTTGACAACTTTGAATTCAAAGATCTAAACGATTTAGGTTTCACACTAACAAATGTACCAGTATATTCACCTAACGCAATCGCTGAACATACTGTTCTATTGATGGGTCGCTTGTTACGCCGTGTTCCTGAATTCGATGATAAATTTGACCATGGTGATTTCACTTGGGCTCCAACTATTGGTAAAGAATATCGTGAACAAACTGTTGGTGTCGTTGGTACTGGTCACATCGGCCGCGTTGTTATCAAGATTTTGCAAGGCTTCGGCTGCAAGGTTGTTGCTTATGATGTCTACCACAATGATGACATTGAAAAACAAGGACTTTATGTTGATTCTCTTGAAGAACTCTACAAGCAATCTGATATTATCACTTTGCACGTTCCATTATTCGATTCCAACAAGTACATGATCAATGACAAAGCCATTTCACAAATGAAAGATGGTGTTTACATCATTAATTGTGCCCGTGGTGAATTGATTGATACTGATGCTTTGATCAAAGGCTTAGATAGTGGCAAAATTGCTGGTGCCGGACTCGATGTTTTGGACGATGAAAATTCTGTCTTTGGTAAAGTTTGGAGTAGTCCTGACAATATTCCTAATGAAAAAATCAGAAATCTTGCTCACAGATTAAATGTGATCATTACACCACATAGTGCTTTCTATACTGAAACTGCTATTCACAATATGATTACTACTTCATTTGATTCAAACAAAGCTTTAATTGAAGGATTAAAACCAAATAATATTGTTGATACAACTAAATAATTTAAAAAGCTCGATTAATTGTTGCTAATTAGTCGAGTTTTTGATATCTTATTGATTGTTTAGCTTTTTTGTATCGTTATAACGATAAATAATTAATTTTATTGTTTTATACATATTGTAAATATAATATTCAAGTAAACATTTATATATAAGGATTTACATATTGTATTATTTAAATTAAAAATTAAATAAATTTATATTGCTGCATCATTACTCACTGTTGATTTCATAACGGTGAGTATTTTTTATTATCTATTATTTTAATAAATAGTTGCTATAATATGTGCGATGAGCGTATATATTCATCATTTTCGCATAAGGGGGGATGCTTAATGAAAAAATATAGAGATGCTACTTTGATTTCCTTTTTAATTGCATTCTTATTTTCGAGTATACTCTTTTTACTCAGTTCTATTTCTGTTCTAGCAGATGATGCAGCCGACCAATCCGCTCTAGACAGTGCTCCTGAGGGTCTGAATATTAAATCCTATTTTGACATTTATGCTCCACAGGCTAATGGTGAAGACAATCCTTTTATTTATAATTCTGCTACCACTGAAAAAAATGATACTGTCTTACGTTTAGCAAAAGGTGCCGGAAAATACGGAGCTGCCTGGTCTGATCAGGCTAATGGTAATTATCTAGACATCAACAAAAAGCAGACAATTTCTGCTTGGCTATATTTTGGTAGTGGTTATGGTTCGGATAAGAAAAATGGCGAAGGAATGGCACTAGTTTTACAAAATGATCCTCGAGGTGCACATGCCTTAGGTGCTGGATATCAAGGACTTGGTGTCCTAGGATATGATAAAGCTACCACCAAATGGTACAACCCGATAGAAAATCGTCCTACAAATTCCAGTTCCGAATATATCGCTAGTACAGCTGTTCAGAACAGTATGGCTCTAGAATTTGATTCTCAAAAGGACGACGTCACTTCAGAATCTGATCAAGAACCAATAAGATTAAAATTTAATCCTGGTGACTTATTCAACGCTGGAACTTATTTTTACACCTTAAATGGCTTTGACACTTTCGATACTGTAGGTAATCTAAAAATCCCCGATAGCTATCCTGCTAACTCACGTTTTGGTGCCGGTGGAACGACTGGCCACATTGCTCTCGTCTATCCTAGTCTTGCAACAAGTTATGCCTTAACTCCAATTGGTAGTGCCAACGCAGCTAAAAACAGTTGGAAAGGCTTTACAATGGCCGATACACTGATCCACTCTGACCCCAAGTCTGCTCAATTAGTCAACGCAACTAATCCTGATGGTTCAGATATGTATTGGCACCATGTTACCTTCGAATGGATACCTGCTAAAGATGGCCAATCAGCTGAAATCCATTACGCTTTCAACGACAAATACTTAGATGGAACTACCAATACTAATTCAAGTTCTTTAAGTGGTTATCCCTTAGTGACTTCCACAATCAAAGTTAATCCTGATATTTTCGGGAAAGTGACGGATAACAAATTGTATTGGGGCTTTACCGGTGCTAATAGTGCTGGAGAAAAGGTTACTGACAGTACTGGTAAAACTACTTATGATGTCTATAGTAAATTGGCTGTCATGGAATCAATCCCAGCCTTAGTCAACGCCGAAGCTGATGCTTCAATTACTGATAACACCTTAGGGAAAGTTATTACTGATGATTCAACTGATCGTACAGTTGCTCATGGTGATAATTTAACACTTGATTACCATTTGAAATATGACACCGAAACTAGTCGTGTGAACTGGAATCAAATCATAGCTGATATTCATTTGCCCAAAAACTTAACTTATACTTCTGATTCAACTGGTTCTATTGCAACAATCAATTACAAAAATGATACGACTGGTAATTCTGCAACTGAATTAGTTTCTGGCTCTAATTTAACCGGTACTGAATTAAAATTCGCCATTAGTGAAGCTCTTCGTAATTACGATACAGCCGCATACACTAGTGCCAATATCATTATCAACGGTGTTGCTCAAAACACGACCGATAAAAATATTGATGTTGCCGCAGAGCCTGCTCAGTTCTCTGGTGATCACCAAATTTCCTCAACAAGTACACCTAGTTTTACAATTACATACAAAAAAGACTGGTCACTTTCCTTCAAGCAACCAGATCCAATCAACATTATTTATAATGATAAAAATGAAAAGGCAATCCTACCAACTGTCCTCAATTACGATAAAGAGCATAAGTTTGAGCCCAGTGACCCTATTCGTTATAGCGTTACAGTTGATGGAAAAACTTATACTGCCGAAACGCAAGCAAATTCAACCACTTCCACAGCAACCGGTGAAATTCCCCTAAAGGATCTGATTGGTACTGACTTTTGGAACATTTTCAAAGAGAACAGTACTAAAAATGTCACCGTTACAGCTACTGATAAAGATGGTAAATCTGCTACTACAACTTATGTTATTAAAGTTTTGCAAAATTTTGTAAATGTGGTGGCTTCTCCCAACTTAGATTTTCAAGATATTAATTATCTTTCTACCACAAAATTTTTAAAACGAAAAAATTCTTATCAAGTTAGCGTGACAAGCAGACACAGCGCTTGGAAATTGAATGTTGCGGCTTCTGAACTGACTAAAGATGGCAAAGTTTTCCAAGGAAATTTAGTCTATAAAAAAGCTAACGGCGTAATTTACAATTTAAGTAAAGATAATGTTCCAGTTGCTGAAAATGATGCCATTAGTGATGATTTAGTTACTGATATAATTTCCGATAAATGGACGAATGACACCGGTCTGCTCCTCAAGCAAGATGGTATCAGCGCTCCAGGAAAATATGGCGGAACCTTAACTTGGACAATCGAGAATTCAATCTAGTTATTTGGCACTTTCTGAGTCTTTTTGGTCACAACAAACTTCCAAATGACCGCAATCAAGTACAATGGATCATGAATCAAGCTCAACACAGCCAACACAATCAACCAGTTTTGGTTGTCACTATCCATTTTATAAATTACAAAGCCAAGTACGATTTGAAAAATCACTGTGACCGCAACCGTCAGAATCCAAATCACCATTTTAAAGACAGTATTTGGAATACTAGATTGATCAATCGGATTAATCCAATTATTAACAAACGAAAATAGAGTAATAAAACATTCAACGATAAATATCGCCCACGCGAGTAACTGTGGATTTGACATCTTCTTCCCCACAAGAACATCCCCTTTTACCCTAATATTAATATTAGAATTTCCAATAAACCATTAAAATTATGTTACATTTTAACTGCAAATTAAATTTGACAAACCCTTGTTTCAGGTGTAATTTATTCATCAATCAAATAATTAAAAGTTATTTAATCTGATTAGACAATGAAGAGAAGAGTAGATTTAACGAGTACTTTGAAGAGTGACCACCGGTTAGTGAAAAAGTGGAGGAAAAGTTAAATTGAAGATGAACTTGGAGTCTTACTAAGGTGAAAGCCAGAAGTACGCAAGGATGCGATATCATCCCGGACATGAAAGTGTCGTTGAGGTGTTTTGTGCAAGCAGAACATGAATTAGGGTGGTAACACGGAGATCGTCCCTACAAATGCATTGAGATAAGTGCGTTTGTGGGGATGGTCTTTTTTAGTGGCCCTTAACGCCTATGGCGCTTAGGGCCACTTATAGGGTCGACTAACTGTCGACCCCATTCCTCGAACCTTACCAATAGTTTTTCTTCCTTTTTACTTTTCCCTTCCAAGTCAACATCAGATTAAACCCGAGGAGGACCCAAAAATGACCACAACAAAAAACAAAATCGGCTTCCAACACGTAGGAAGTTTCCTAAGACCAGACGTACTAAAACAAGCTAGAAAAGATTACTTCAACAACGAAATAACCCAACAAGAATTAACAACCATCGAAAATGAATCCATCAAAGACTTAGTCCAAAAAGAAGCCGCCGTTGGCTTAGATTACGCAACTGACGGAGAATTCCGCCGCTCATATTGGCACCTAGACTTCTTCTGGGGACTAGACGGAGTCGACCACGTTCATTACGGTGAAGGCTATCAATTTGCTCATGAAGAAACCCGCGACGATACAGCAATCTTATCTGGAAAAGTAAAATTCAATCCCAACCATCCCTTCATCAAAGATTTCGAATTTCTTAAATCAGTAACTGACGAACTCGACCTTCAGCCTAAACAAACCATCCCCGCTCCTTCACAGCTTTACATTGAATTAATCAGAGGAGTGAACGCGGACAAGGTCAAAAACTATTATCCAAACTTGGAAGATCTATATCTGGACATCGAAAAAGCTTACCACGATGCCATTCTGGCTTTTTACGATAAGGGTGCCCGTGTCATCCAATTGGATGACTGTTCTTGGGGATTATTCCTCGACGAAAAATTCCTCAATACACCTGATGGCAAAGCTTATGCTGATTCTGGTATCCAGGATATTTTGCTTAATCTCAACAACAAAGCTATCGAGAATTTACCCGACGATTTAACAATCAACACACACGTTTGCCGTGGCAACTACCACTCTGATTTTGCTTTCTCTGGCGGTTACGGACCGGTTGCAGATACGTTATTTGCTAAAGAAAATGTCGACAGTTATTTTCTTGAATATGATTCAAGTCGTGCTGGTAACTTTGAGCCACTAGCTAAAGTTTCTGGTGATAAAAACGTCGTTTTAGGTTTATTGACGACTAAATCCGGTGAATTGGAAGACCGTCAAACTATCATTGACCGTATTAAAGAAGCAAGTAATTACTTACCCCTCGATCGACTCTGGCTCTCAACCCAATGTGGCTTTGCTTCAACTGAAGAAGGCAATGTTCTAACTGAACAACAAGAGTGGGACAAGTTGAAATTAGTTAAATCTATCCAAGATGAAGTTTGGAATTAAAATTATTGATAGCGCTTTCAAACGGAACTATAATATAGATAGGAACTAAAGTTTATAGAGTTGGAGGCGCTAATTATGATGAAATTGTTAGCAGCATTATTCAACAAGATTGTAGACTACACGCTTAACTTTAATTGGTGGTAAACCAGCTTACAAATCTGTAAGAATAATGTAAGTAGAACAAATGTAAAAAATATTCAAAAGCCCTTAGTATATTTCTCAGGAGGTAAGTCAAATGAGAAGTTATCTAAGGGTTTTTCTTTTTGGAATTTTTTTATTAGGAATGGGCTATTTAGGCCTTTGTGCATATGCTAAAGACAATCCTGGTCAAAATGCCCAAACTTTCAACCGATACAATATTTTAGTCAGACGTGAAGCTAAATACGTCAAAATCGACAACAAAAAAGCCACAGACAATGATGGCTTTGGCAATTACGATTACACTTTAACCAGTTACGACCAGTCAGGTAATAAAAAGAAAATTAATTTCACTGGCATGAAGAAGTTAAAACAAGGACGCTATTTAAAATTAGATACCAAGGGCAATTACGTTTATTCATATAAAGAAGTTTTCAAAAAGGACATCCCCAGCGATGTCTTCACAAAACTGAACTTACAATAATATTTTAGGAGAAATCACCTATGAGAAGCATTCTTAAATTCCTAGTTTCAGCAGTTGTTTTTTTAGGCGCAGGTTTTTTAATTCTTTGTTTTACTATGAAAGATAACACTAGTGAACTAGGACAGGCCGTCAACAAGATCAACATCTTGGTTCGAGAAGAGCCGCGTTATGTCAAAATTGACAATAGCAACGCCAAAGATGAAGCCGGTTTTGGAAATTATGAATATAACTTGACCAGTTATGATCAAAATGGCAATGCCCACCCCATCAAATTCACTGGCATGGGTAAATTAAAGCAAGGCCATTACCTAGAAATCACTGCCAAAGGTACCTATGTAGAAACATACAAGGAAACATTTAAGGACAAAATGCCACAGGTAGTAGCGGATAAAATCAATTAAAAATCATCTAAAAGGTATCACAAGAATTGAAGTGTAATTCTTGTGATACCTTTTTAGTTTTAAAGTTTATAGTTAAATCTATTCTTTCGTAATTAATCACATATGCTAGAATAATCAAGTTACAATTTTTCTTCTAGGGGTACAAAAATGTCCAAACAAATCAAAAAATCACTTTACATCATGGTCTTCGGAACCTTTTTTGGGGTTCTTTGTTCAACACTGATGAACACTGCTCTACCAACATTCATGCGCGTTTTCCAAGTTAATTCTTCAACCGTTCAGTGGCTGACTAATGGATATACATTAGTGAATGCTATTATGATTCCAACTAGTGCCTACTTTATTAAAAAATTCTCGTTTCGACATTTATTTATTGCCTTTTCAACTATCTTTTTAATTGGTACATTACTTGGTGCCGTTGCCAACTCATTTATCCTCGTCATTATTGGTCGCATGATTCAAGCTATTGGTACAGGAATGATGATGCCTTTAGTTAACGTTCTTGCTATGCAATATACCGATAGAAGCAAACAAGGAGCTGTTATGGGGATTATTGGCTTAGCCTTTAACTTCTCCCCTATTATCGGTCCAACCTTGTCTGGAGTGATTTTAGAGTACTTTGCTTGGCAATATCTCTTCATTTTAATTCTGCCATTCATCATTGTCGTCGTTTTACTATCATTTTTCTTTTTGCCTCAAATTGAGACTGATGAAAATCCTAAATTTGACACTCTAAGTTTGATTACAATCAGTTTTGGCTTGCTATTCTTATTAACCGGATTTTCAAATATCGGTCAAGCTAATTTCATATCTTTCAACGTCCTTGGATATACTGCCATTGGTCTAGTTTTAATTGTTATTTTTTCAATCATGGAAAATAAATCTGACAAACCAATTATTAACTTTGAAATTTTTCACCATTCTCAATTCACATTCGCCACAATTATCAATATGTTGATTGTCTTGACCATGTACGGTAATACAATTTTACTTCCATTAATGATTCAGACAATCTTACACAAAAGTCCACTAATTTCAGGTCTAGCTCTCTTACCCGGCGCTACCTTGACTGGTTTTATGTCGCCTATTAGTGGCCGTCTATTCGATAAATATCCAATCAAACGAATCGTTGTTACTGGTGTTTTGATCGACTGTTTCGGTACATTCATGCAAGCAATCATTGACGTTAATGCTTCTGTTTTAATGTTAACGGTAGGTCAAACTATCCGACAATTAGGATTAGTTTTGATTTTGATTCCAATTCAGACTCATGCTCTAAGTGCCTTACCGAAAAAATATCTGTCTGATGGCGTGGCAACGTTCAACACTCTCAGACAAATTGCTGCCTCATTTGGAACAGCTATCATTATTGCCGTGATCACTATGGCTGACAAGATACTTACTGGTAGTTCAACCAATCAATCCGTCGGCATTCAAGCTGGTTTCTTAGCTTGCCTAGGCTTCTTAATCATTGCATTGATCACAACTCATGAATTACACCGTCCTGATATAAATTAATTTTAAATTTATTATTAATTTATTGGTATACTTAACAGTGAGAACCTTCAAGGAGGAAACATTTTGTTAACAGGATTTTTTGTAAGCCAAGCACCCCTAGTAACTAGTTTATTTTTTATTATGGGTGCTTTTATCGTCTTTCAAATTCTTTTTTCTGGGGCAAAGAGGATTGCAGTTAGAATTAATGGAAGTATCGACATATATCATTTGCGAGCAATTTTAGGAATAATCTATATTTTGCTGATCCTCATCATCATGCAAAGTTTCGTGCGTGATGCTACACGTCCTTGGGTTTATGTCAATTTTCAAATGGTATCACTCATTTTTTATACGACGATTTTAAGTGTACCTTCTAAATCACAGTTCATCGCACCAATAATTTTAATCTTCATGCTGTTCAATTCAGCTTTAACTAGTTGGCAATCATGGATTTTAATGTTTATCTTGATTATTTTCTACTATTCTTTAAATTACGTAAAAAATCATACTAAGAATAAATTTCCTTTTTTGAGATACTTTATAACTGGAACGATTTACGGTACTGCTTATTGGATTGTTACAAGCTGGAAATTTCCTTTTGATACTAGAGTCTTGATTCAACAGATCATCTATTACATTATTTTAGAATTGTTCACATTGGGATATATCGCTATGCTTTTCTCCGATTTGGAATCCCGAGCTGCACTATTTAAAGAAGCTACCCACGATAAACTTACTAAAGCTTATAATTACGATGCTTTTGATATTGATTTGCGGCTCTTATTTAAAAAACACATTGCTGATCATCAAAAATTTACTATGATGATGTTTGACATCGACCATTTTAAACATGTTAACGACACTTATGGTCACTTGACGGGTGATAGAGTCTTACAAGAAGTAGTCGATACGGTTAAAACTGTTTTGAACAATAATGACAAAAACTTAAAGCTTTACCGAACTGGTGGCGAAGAATTCAATGTTCTTTTTCCTAATTATGAGCTTTCAGATACTCAACCAATTATTGATGAAATTTTTCAGGCCGTTAACCATTCCGACATTATTTCTAATCAAAATCATATAAAAATAACTATTTCAGTAGGTGTTTCTGAAGCCAACCGTGAAGATGTTTCAACTAATGATTTTTATTCACGAGTAGATAAAGCTTTATATAAATCAAAGCGCAACGGCCGCATGGACATTACAATAATTTAAGTTAAAAAAAAAGCTGATGGATTAATTTCCATCAGCTTTTTTAAGTAATTACTTACTTTCTTTGTTATCGCGACTCTTTAAAAAGTTTAGAACTTCTTGTGTTTTGGCACGTTTTTCTGCACCATTTTTTTGGTTTACAGGACGGCGGTGGCCAGTCATACCTTTATGTGTATTTTGTGACATCTAAAAACCCTCCTTCCCGTTACAATTTATCTTATTTCATTAACCCTATCATTGTAAAGGAATTGTCTGTATTTTTCAACACATAATTTAATTTGTTCATAAGAAAAACTTGGATAGAATTATTTTTCTCCTAAACTTGCAGCACAAGCGGGCTTGTTTCACTCTCTAACCGAAACCAACTCCCTACGAGATAGCAAAACTTCCCAAACCGCCCGCAAAGTGCACGAGCAATTTGGGAAGTTCAGCTATCTTCCGGGAGCTAAGCTCTCTTGCTCCGCTCTCTGTTTTCGTATCAATTGTTTTCAAATATTTAATGCAAATTAATTCATATCTGTAGCAGCTTCCTTGTCTGGAGAAGTTGCTTTTTCACTAGCTTCGGCCTTTACAGTTTCCTTACTCTTATTATGAACACGGAAAGCTAAAATGAAACCAAAGGCAGCTAAAATCAATGTAAACATAAATCCATAATGAGCACCGTTAGTAAAGGCTAACTTAGCTGAATGTCCACCATTAGCGAAGTAGTTGCTTTGACCTGTACTCAATAAAATTGTGGCAATACCAGTTGCTACGGCACCAATAACTTGTTGGAAAGTATTGATAATGGCAGAACCATCAGCGGATTGATATGCATCCAAAGAATTTAAACCATAAGTTTGTGATGGTGACATAGCCAATGGAACACCGATCATCAAAACAATATGGGCGGCAATGATATAACCTAGTGAACTGTTTGAGTTACTAAATAAGAACATTGCTGAACCGATGATTGAAATCAAGAAGCCTAATCTTGACATCAACTTAGCACCGATTTTATCGTAAGCACGACCAGCACCGAATGAAACAACAGCGTTGATCACACCACCTGGTAACATGATAATACCAGTTAAAGCAACAGCTACTCCTAAACCATTTTGTAAGTACATTGGTAATAAGTACATAGCTGATAAAGTAATACCAAAGTTAATCATAACTAAAACCGAACCAGTTAAGAATTCAGGAGTTTTCAAAACTGAGAAATCCAAAGTAGGAGTTTTAGCGTGTAATTGCTGTCTAATATAGACAACTAAGAAAATAATTCCGATAACTAAAGCAATCAAAGCGATAGTCAAATTTTTGCTGAGGAAACTAATTCCAAAGACAATTAAACCAAAGCTGATTGTTGATAAAGCAATTGCCAACCAGTCGACTTTTGGCTTCGTAACTTCGAAAACATTAGTCAAATTCTTTTCCATAATGATCCAACCGATCAAAAGGAAAACGATAAATGACGCAAAGATAAATCTCCATGACAAAGCGCCTAGAATAATTCCGGAAATTGTAGGCCCAATAGCTGGAGCAAACATAATAACTAGAGCAGCCATACCTAAGGCAGCACCAAGTTTATTAGGTGGAAAAATTCTCATAGCAATAGAAAACATCAAAGGTAAGATAATACCTGTTGCGATACCTTGAATCATTCTACCTGCTAATAGTACTGGGAAATTCGTAGCAAGTGCAGAGATTGCTGAACCAACGATAAAGTCTAATAGTCCAAATCTAACTAATCCACGAGTTGAAAAGTGTTTTGTTAGTAAACTTGAAAGTGGTAAAACAATTGCGATTACTAGCATATATCCAGTAACTAGCCACTGTGCGGTACCAGTTTCGATACCAAAAGCTTTCATGATTGATGGAAGGGCAATATTTAGCGAAGTTTCACTGAACATACCTACAAATCCACCGATTAAGACACCCAAAAGTGACAAGATTGGATGTTCGGGTCTTGTATTAATTTGTTGAGTTTTACTCATATTTACCTCCAAATAGTTGCAACAGTGGATTAATATAACAGAAATCTGGAGTTTTCGTAAGTTTTTTTTCAGAAATTTTATAAATTTTTTCAGATTAAAATGTAACCGTTTTCTTTTGCTATATATCATTTGATAGCTTATTTTTGCAATGTAAGTAATAAAATTTCCAAATAAAAAACAGGTCATATCAGTTTGAAATCAATCCATTCTAATACGACCTGATTAAATAATGTAAAATTATCGACTATGATGTTTTATTAATATTATTTTGAATAAATGAATCGATAACCTTTATAGCCTCACTTGGACCTTTACATTTACTAATTGCATTATAAAAACGTGTATCATCTTGTAGATCTACCAGAAAACTAAATAAAGTCTGAATTTTGGGATACTCTTCTTCATTAATTGCTAAAAGGAAAACTAATTGAATTTTATTTTTCTTATCATCCCAATATATGGGATTTTTTAATTGCAAAAAAGCAACATTAGATTTATTTGCTGCAAATTTAATGGGATGTGGAATTGCTATTCCTCCACCTATCGCCGTTGAATACATTTTTTCACGTTCAAACATTTTTGATCTAAAATCTTCTTTTACCACGTTTTCCTCTTCTAATTTATCACAAAGAAAATTTAATACCTCTTTCCTAGTTTTCAGTTTACTATTTACAAATATTAATTCTGGTTTGAATAAACTATATAAAACCTGTTGATCATCAGATGTGGAAGTTATAAAGTCATAAAGCTCCTTACTATCATTTGCATAATTAGATAAATCAACCTCTACAACTGGCAGAGTACTATTTAGAATTGGTACCGTTGAAATCAAAAAATCTACATCACTTGGATAAGTCTCATTACAATAGTCAGCATAAGAATATACCCCCATGATATTCAAATAATTACTAAATCTACTTTCCAATTTTATTTTTAAAAGATTAGCGGTTGCTGTTCCAGATCCACATATTATAGCTACATTACGCTTTTTCCATTTATTATTATAATTTCTCTCCATTGATGCACCAACATGCAGTGTTATAAATGATAATTCATCTTTTGATAAATGCAGTTTTAATTGATGTTCTAAAATATTTATTGATGTTACTGTCATTTCATATGCCAGAGGGAAAGTTGATAGGATAACATCCAATAATGGATTCTTTCTAGAACTATCTAAATCATTGATTTTCATAACTGATTTAATATGCTCAGTTAGATTGGAAATTAATAATTTATCATTTAATAAATTAAATGTATAGTTATCTCTAATTTTATCCAAAAACAGTATCACGCTTTTATGTATTAATTCAGATTGAGGTTCATTATTATTCTCAACAATCTGAGGATTATTCAAACCAATATGATATTTAACATACTCTCTTTCTGAATAATCCACTTTTTCTTTGATGCTTTCTGATAAATCATCAAATAATGCATCGAAATCTTTTTGAAATTCTGGAGAAACCTTCAATTCACTATTAAAATTTGTTAAAGAATGACCTGCTTTTATTCTAGACAATGACAAGGCAAAATGTACTACAATATTTTTACGATTATAATCTGGAATATCATGCATCTGTTTATCTATAAAGATATTTACTTTTTTATTCACCAAATCAATATCTATATTACTAAACAATCTTCTCTCATTATTTGAAAATCCCAAAACATATTCTTTATAGTTTTTATTCTCTAGTTGATCTATGAAACAATATCTTTTATTACCCTCAGTACCCTCTAATAAAATACCATTATGTTGATGTGTCACCTTTAAATTATATTTATCTGTAATCTTTTTGATTTCAATAATGTAATTATTTAAAGTATTAATACTTATATAAAGATTATCAAGAATCTGATCGATTGAAATAGGTTTATCATTAATTAAAAGTTCATTTAAAAGATATCGGATTCTTTCACTGGTTGTATCCAAGGTATTTTTTTTGTCTAAACTATCTAGATCTACTTTCAACTTATCAAGATTGTTATCTTGGTTCAATTCAAAGGAATACCCTTTACCTCTGTGGTTAATTATTGAAAGACCATATTCTTCAATATCTGTATTCAATTTAGTAATATCACTCCGAATTGTTCTTGTGCTAACTTCCAATCTTTTAGCAAGTTCACTTCCGGGCACTTCAACCTTAGACATAGTTATAATCAGCAAAATCTCTTTTAATCTCGGATAGGATAGTTTTAGCATTATTATCACCCCTCATTTTAAAAATGAAACAATTCAATGGAGATTCTCCAAGAATAAAATAACCAGTCCTCAATTACCTTGAAGATTGGTTATTTAATATTCAGATACTAAAATTAATATTCAAAATAGATGGTCTTAATCTTGGCATGTGTTACATCATTTAATTTAACTGTATTATTAACAACTGGGAGTTTTTCAATTGTATCCTCTTTTAAATCTACCAATTCTACTCTAGTTGGCTTTTTATCGAAAACAATCTCATCATTAGTTGATTTATTACCATAACCATTATAGAAACGTGCAATGTACCCACTACGATGATCAGCTTTCTTTAAAGTACTCAATATCAAATTACCTTTCGTTCTTAAAATACTATCTTGCTCATCTAAGACACGATCTACTGAGTCCATGTTAAAGATTAAACGTCCATTCAAGAAATCTGCATATTCATAGAATTGTTCTGGTGTATCATAATCTTTTGCCAAAGATGCTACTTCACTATCATCGAAATCTGAACCACTAATTGCCAATCCAAATTCAAAGTCTAACTTTGTTTGTAATTCAGCATTTGGTGTTGCAATTACTTTTTCACCAGAAGCTCTACCTGGACGATACAGCAGATCTACTTTTCCCATCATTCCGTAAGTTCTAAATAGAGTTAATCTTATTGTTGAATAATTATCACCAATAATTTCATATTCACGGACACCTTTTGGAAATACTGAGACAGTATTTTCATCATTTGCCAATGAAACAAATGATTGACATGTTTCAATAGAAATTGGTTTCTCATTCCAATTTTCCTTATTAGATTCCCAAGATTTCATTTCTTTCTCACGGTAAACCGGTCTTTGAATAGTTCCAAATTGTTGATCAGCATATGAAACCTTTGAGCTGATTCCAGTTGCAAAATCAACGCACAATCTATGATCCAAGGGCTCACGATTATCAATCTTTACATCAAACTTAATTACTGGTGAATCCTTCTCCAATCTAACTTCAACAGTAACTGGCATTTTTACATTACAATCCTTATCAGCTCTATCATCCAATGTCCGTGGAACATTAAATTCATAGTTGATAGTTGCAATAGACAATAATTTAGATTTAGATACTGAAATTTCATTTGATTGATTTGTAGAGTAAACAATTAAATCTTTTTTAGCAGGTGAATAGTTGAATGAATCTCCATCATCACCATTTTCCTCCAAAATAGCTTGATTTTCATAAACTTTTCCAGAAGTCTTATCTGTAATGGTTAAAGAACCATTGTCCTGAATAGCTATCTTAAAGTTTTCATTTTCAATAATCCTATCTTCAGAATTTTCAAGTGGCAGGTTCTTTTCATCACTTTCACTTAAGTACAATTGCTTGTAGCCCATCGCAGGAACGTCTTTTGCAAATACTGAAGCGACAATTTTATATATCTTTTCTGGCTTATATATTTTTTCTCCTGGATTTAATTGAATAGTTTGACCAGAAATATACTCTGTTTGATCGTCACATGACTCAATTGTAAAATCTACTGAATCACCATTTGTATCAACGATGTCAAAATTCTTAGATGGAGCATAGAATGAGATTTTTGAAATTTCTGTTCTATTAACTGGCAAAGTATTGAAGGCAGAAATTGTAATCTCATACTTTTTATCTTTCTTAATTTGAGTTGCAATCTCACGTAATGTCACTTCAACCAAGTTAGTACTAATATCGCGGACTTGTTTATAACGCATATAAACGTCTTCATTAGTAGTATCCGAAACACAGGAACCTATAGAATCATGTGCCGCATTTTCAAACATCAATTTCCAAATATCATTAACTGCAGCACGTGGATAATCCACGCCATAATGTTCACCCATTGTTAAAACAGGCTCCATAACATTTACAAGATAATATTGAATTTTAGTATTTAGTTTCTTTAAATCGGAACGTGAAGAATAAATAGATTTATGAATTCTCATATTCTTACCATTAGTGAACTCACCACTTACTTCTTCAAGTTTGGGATTTTCACTCTTTACTGCATCTACATATTCTTGAATAGAACTAACTTCAAAATGAAAATCTTTATTTACCGCATTAAGTTTTTTAATCATTTGAGGTAAATCTTTTCTAGCTGGTGCTTGATCAAATCCATTTGGAAAGGCAATATGACTTGTCGTTGCTCGTTTTACAATAGATGCAAATGGTTCTTGTTGCATAATTTTATCTAATTGGGTTTCGTCGACAACTCCACCAATATAGTATCCAGAAGGAATTTGATATACATTTACCTTTGATCCATCTTCACCCTTCCAAACAAATTCAGTATGGTCAACGTTTTCTTCAGAAACTCCACGCCAAAACATCGTGTCCGGAATTCCAAAGCCTTTATAAATTTGTGGCATACTTGATTCCTGTCCAAATGAATCAGGAACATATCCGACGTTCATATATGAACCCAATTTATTACATACGTCCATACCGTACTGTAGATTACGAACAATACTTTCACCAGAGATAACAAACTGATCTGTTTGTGTGTACCATGGTCCAATAATCAATTTCTTATCTGCCACCAATTGTTTAATTACATTTTTATCTTGTGGACGCCATTCTAAATAATCCTCAATTAGTGATGCTTGTCCATCAAGAATAAAACGATCATATCCAGTGTTGTGTTGCAAATTATCAATCACATGCATTAAATCCTTGAGTAAATAAACTTTTGATCGTGAAGTAGTGAAATACCACTCTCTATCCCAATGAGTATGTGGAAATACATGAACTGTCTTAACCATTATATAAATACAACCTCTCTTTTAAACTTATTCAATGTCAATTTTAATATCGTCTTCACTAACATCATTTTCTTCTTCATCAGAAGATACGTTGAAGTTAACAACTAATGGGGCAACTAATCCAATGAATAATGCTCCTGCTGCAATACCGGCAATATATGCAAACTTATTATCAGCTGTGATAATCCCTGGTAAACCACCCAGTGGAGGAATATGTGATTTCATACCTAATAATTCACCTGTGACGGCACCTAAAGCACCACCAATCATGTTAACTGGTAATAGTTTCAAAGGACTAATCAAGAAGAATGGAATTGCACCTTCAGTAATACCAAAGGAACCCATAATTAAGTTGTTACGTCCAGCCATAAACATTTCATCTGAGAAGCGTTTACGTGGATAAATAAATGTAGCGAGTGCATAGCCTAGTGGAATACAGCAAATGGCAATATTTGTCATCAATGCAGGGCCATAAATACCTTCAATGAACAGAATGTTACCAACCATCCATGCAGCTTTATTAATAGGCCCACCTAAATCGGTACCAATCATACCGCCAAGTACAAGAGCAACAATAGCACCATTTGTATGATTGTTAATCATTGCTTTAACCCAAGCTACTAAGGTTGTATTCAACCATGATAATGGTCCAGCTAAAATAACACCCTCAACTAATGCTACTGCACCAGTTGTTAATAATGGCACAATCAATAGTGGAACGGCAGATTTCCAAGCTTCGCCCACTTTAATTCTTCTACAATACCGTGCAACATAACCAGCAACGAATCCAGCTACCAATGCTCCTAAAAATCCAGCATTGATATTGGATGCGAGTTGACCACCAATAAATCCAGCACCCAGCGCAGGTTTATCACCAATTGCATAAGCAACATATCCGGCAATAACTAAGTTAACTAATCCAATTCCTATCCAACCTACTTGATTTATTTGATAAAGAATATGGAAAAAGCCTTCGGCACTTTTATATTTTGTTAGGTCATTGACCCCAAAAATCATACCAATAAGTTGTGGAATACCAACAATCATCGCACCACCAATTACGGTAGGAATCATGTAGGAAATACCACTCATCAAATATCCTTTCCAATCAGATAAAAGCTTTTTCATGAGCTTATGCCCCCTCTACAGTAGAAACACATTTTTTGAGTACTGCTTTTGGTGCTTTAATACATACATTGATATCAACACGTAAGACTTTCTTGCCTTTAAAACGATCCATCCCTGTAATTTTTTGATCAGATGCAATTAAAACAAAATCAGCAGCATCCGCTTCATCTTGTGTGATGGCATTAACAGGGCCCATTGAACCTTGTTGTTCCATTTTTACGTTATATCCTAATTCTTTACCAGCTTTTTCCAATGCCTTTGCTGCCATTGGTGTATGTGCTAATCCAGCTGGACAAGCTGAAATTCCTACAATATTTGTCATAATACGTTTACCCCAATCTTTTTTGTAATATAATCTGAAATCTTTTGAGAATCATTTAATTCTCTAATTTCCTTTTTAAAATCATCTTCCAAAAGTGCCGTAGCTAAGTTGGATAGCATTTGTAAATGCGTTGTCCCAACACCACTTTCTGGAACCATAAGTGCAAAAATATCCGTAACTGGTTTATCGTCGTAAGTTTTCCAATCGATAGGATTTGTTGTTCTTACATACACAATCTGTGCGGACTTAACAGCATCAGTTTTGGCATGAGGAATTGCAAATCCTTCTTGTAACCCTGTAGAATAATCAGCCTCTCGTTTAAGAAACGAATCATACAATTCTTTAGAAGAATCTGTATATCCTAAATCTTGACATTTGCTCGAAATGAATTTTAGTAAATCATCACGATCTGAAACATTAACATCTAATAATATATTTTGTGATGGAATTTCCATTTATTTTCCTCCTTCCTTTTCTTCTCTTGTAACCCCTTACATTTACTATTTTAGCGAGTTTATATATTTTGTAACCCTAACCAATTTCCAACAAAGTTGGAAATCATCTTCTCAGCTACTATTTGTTGGAAAAATGAATAATCAATCTTTTAAAGTATTCATTTTATTTGACTATATATCATTCAATAGATTATTATTACCTTATAAGAAGGCATGAAAAAAGCCACTGAGTGCTACCTCAATGGCTAAAAACTCAATGTCATCGCCTACTTAATGTGAAACTATATTGCTATTCGGGTCGGACATCATCAGTGTCCGACCCTCTGTTTTATCTACTTCTTTAATTCTTTTATCAGCAGCAACAAAACTACTAATATCGAGAATACTAAGGTTAGATATCCCAAAGTTAACTCCTACTTTTACTAGGATGACGTGCCTTACGAATGTATCATTCATCAGCACCACCTCCAGTCTTCCATAGGTGATGGAAACACACTAAGTTTTTATGTTTTTAGTATAAAAAAGATTTAACTTATTTTCACTTAATTACCATTATGTTTTTCAATCTATAAAAATAGGCAGTCACTCCGGGATTTGGAGTGGCTGCCTATTTATTTTCTTGTTTTTTATAAAGGGTTTTTATTGTCTGTGTTGAGTGTTTTTAGTTTGGTTGTTCCGCCCCTTTTTTAGAGGGGAATAACCATGGTTCTATGCGATATAGCTAAAACGCGTTCCGCAGGGGCAACTCCCTACAAGATAGTGAAACTTCCCAAATCACCCGCAAAGGACGCGTGCAATTCGTGAAGTTCCACTATCCTTCGGGAGCTAACCGCCCCTGCTCCACGCTCTATCTATTAATCGATCGTGCCATTCTTACAATAGCATGTCTATCTCCACGGATAGCTCGGCTGACGGCGAAGATGTTTTCAAATGGTGATTGGATTCCCCAGGCTGCATCCCCGACGTGTTGAATATCTACTCCATCGATCTTATTTCTGATGGCAATATTTTCCATGTAACTGTGGCCTGAACCTTCTTGGCTAGTTCCAATTGTACTCATAACTAATGCGCCTTTAGCGTGAGCCAATTTAACTACTTCTTTCAATTCATCATCATCAAAGCCAGGTACTGTTCCGACTGCTGGTACTAAGATAACGTCAGCTCCAGCTTCTAGAAAGGCTGTGACTGATTCTTTACTTACTACCGCTTCGTCAACGCCTGCTCCGTGCATCTTACCGGCAATTATTAATCCAGTGAAATTCTTCTTTGCCACAGTGATGTTAGCGGCAATTTGGGCGTTTGTGACACCAGTTCCAGGGTTACCAGTTAAGACTACAAAGTTGAAACCTAATTTTTCAGCTTCCTTGAGTGTCTTTTCACTGGCCATACGTCCTTCTGGAATTACTAGTCGATCTTCAGCCATTTTGGCATCTGGATCAACGGGTTCAAGATTGACTCCAATTGGGCGACCGACTAATTTTTGCAAACGATGAATACTTTCACCGTCATGGTGTGGTTTAGCGGTTGCTAAAGTTTCCTCACCGGGATAAAGTCCTAGAATGATTGGATTCAAGACGTCTAATCCGTTCAGCAAAATCAAATCAGCACCAAAGGCTGCAGCAACCTCAGACGTTGTAATTCCATTCCCAGGTTCGTGCATTACAACATTTTCACTTAAAACAACACGTCCCTCACTAGCTTTGATGCTTTGTTTTAACTGGGCACCATCCATAGCTAGCATGTCGCTAGTATCAGCACTAATTAATCGTTTAACCATATTGAAATCTCTCCTTTAAATTAAGCTTCTTTGAGTTGACCTGTTTCTTCTTCAACTTGTTTCTTGTTTAGAGTCATCATAAATGGCAAGTAAATCAAGACATCAAGTACAACGTTGATCAATTGAATGAATGAACCAGTCCAACTATTAGTAGCTAAGAATCCTGAAATAACAGGTGGCATTGTCCAAGGAACAACCGCCCCATTACATAATGGCACAAAACCGATCTTCATTGCAATATATGTAGTGATAGCGTTTACCATAGGTGCAATGATGAATGGAATAATCAAAGTTGTATTCAAAACAACAGGTAGACCAAACATTGTTGGTTCGTTAATGTTGAAAATACCTGGTGTGATCGTCAAAGGTCCCATGATCTTAGATTGTTCACTGGCACGTTTCATCATGATCAAAATACCAATACTGAAAACAAGTCCGATAGTGGCACCGCCACCACCCATGTAAACAAAGTTATCAATGAATGGTTGAGCAATAATGTGACCACCATGTGCTAAATCAAGGTTACCTGCTTGGAACAAAACACGGTTAGCATCAGTATTCATCAACCAAATAGGTGAAATGATTGGATTGATAACATTTCCACCGTGAATACCAACAAACCAGAATAAACTATTAAGCAAGATGGCAACTAAAGTACCACCCAAAGTGTCACCCAATAGACCAAGTGGTTTAGATAAAATGTGGAGTAATAGTTCGTGAATATTTCCTAATCCGGACCATGTCATGATGGCATAGATAGCACCGAAAATTGTGATAATTACAGCACCAGGAATTAAAGCACTGAAACTCTTAGCAACTGCAGGTGGAACTGTGTCAGGCAACTTAATTTGGATATCCTTGTTAATGAACCATTGGAAAATGTATCCAGTAAGAAGACCTAGCAAAATGGCAACGAATAAACCTTGACTACCTAAGAATCCGTAAGGCATTCCTTCTAGAGGAACCTTGTCACCACTCATAATACTTGGTGTTACAACAAAGAATGATGCAACAGCGATAACACCAGCTGATTTACCATCAGTCTTATATTGTTCGGCATAACTTGATGCGATACCGAAGGCAGAAATCAAACCAATCAGTCCAAATGAACCGTTAGTGATCTTAGCGAAAATTGCGGAAATTGTTACTTTATTGATAGCAGTTGTAGCTAACCAATTCGTCCATGCAGGAATTGGAAAACTGTTTGCAATCATAAAGATAGAACCAATAATGATAAGTGGCATTGCAATTGCAATACCGTCACGAATCGCAATCAATGGTTTCATTTGTCCCATTTTAATTGCGACTGGCATTAAGTGTTTCTCAACGGCAGCTGCGAAGCCCCCGCTATTATTCTTATTAGCCATAATATTTTGCTCCCTCAAAGTTATTGCAACCGGTTACAGGAAGAACCATAACACGTTGGTATAGTCCAAACAACGTTTTTTTGTTTTTTTGAAAAAAATATATTTTTCACAAGTTAAATATTTTTATATAAAACAATTAGTTTGAGGTATAAAAAAAGAAGTGTCCCATCACGCTGACACTTCTTTGATATGTAAGGCTTTTGACCGCCTCATGTGGTAACCGTTATAACGCATGTAACATGTTTTTTATTACGTAACATCAGCCGAAAATAAATTGCCATTTCACAAGGCTTTAATACCACGAAGGCTTGTCCCCGTTGGTATTTGGCTTGTTTACACCGATTGATTGACCCTTAAACTTATCTGGATCTTGAGCAATATCGACCACAATTTGGGCAATTGATCTTCTTGAGACCTCAGTACCCTTAAATTCTTCACCTTTTTGAGTGATTTCATAGTCAACTTCTGGTTTATCCGTCAACCAAGCTGGACGAATAATCGTATAATCCAAATCAGAATCTTCGATTACCTTAGCAGCTGCTGCGTAATTTGTAATATAGTCACCTAAAGTCTTCTTATTCCAATCACCAAACTTGCCAGGTACTTCATCATAAATCCCTAATGTCGAAATCCAGACCAAACGAGTCTTGCCAGCTTCATGCATTGCTTCAACAACCGCTTTAGCTTGAGCAGTGATGTTGTCACCAGCTAAATTAGCGTAAACCAAATCAACGTCTTTAAGAGATTCAACCATATTTTCTACGTCAGTTGCATCACCTTCGATAGCTTCAGTCAGTTTATCGTGTGAATTGACGAAATCTTCCAAGCGATTGGCGTTTCTCAAATACAATTTCAAACTATCGTCAGTCGTATCAACAAAAATATGTTCTGCTAAACGAGCAATTTTTCCATTAGCACCTAAAATTAATACTTTAGACATTTATTTTTCCCCCTGTTTTAGTTTCTATATCCAATATAGGATTCTTTTGGGATTATTACAAAAAATGTTTCTCGAGGAAGATGTTATAATTATGGGGTAACAACTAAATAAGGAGGATTTTTCATGGCGAGTGATGTAGCTCATCTAATCAAGGTTGCTTCAAACGAAATTTCGCGCGGTATCAATACTTTTGCCCACCAATATGGCCTGACGGGGACACAAGTTCAGATCATTTTCTTCCTATCTAATAGGGACAAAAATACGTACCAAAAAGATATCGAAAAAGAATTCAATATCAGGCGTCCAACCGCAACCAACATTTTAAAAACCATGGAAAAAGATAAATTGATCACCCGCGTAGCAGTTGAAGAAGATTCACGCTTGAAGAAAATCGTTTTGTCTGCTAAATCGCAAATCTTAGAGCCAAAGATCAATCAGTTCATGGATGACAACAACCAAAAGATTTTATCCACTCTTGGCACCCTTGAACGCCACAGCTTCGTGCGCGCCTTGAAAAAAATCCCCCAAAAATTAAAAAAGTGAGGTACATATATTAATGACAAAAGTAATTATGGATTGTGACCCCGGTATTGATGACGCAATCGCTTTGACAGTTTTACTTGCCCATCCCGAAAAAGCCGACCTAGTTGGTGTAACTACCGTTGGTGGTAACGTAAAACTAGATTACGTTACGCAAAATGCCAAGAAACTCTTAACATTCCTCGGTTCACATGCACAACTTGCATCTGGTCAAGCGACTCCACTAGTTAAAGAAATCGAAACTGCCGGCGAAATCCACGGAAAAACTGGAATGGACGGTTACGATTTCCCTAAAAATAGCCAAGATTATCCATTGACCAGCGATAATGCTGTTACATATATGTATGACAAAATTTCCAAGAGTGACGAAAAAATCAATATCGTTGCGACCGCTCCTTTGACCAATGTGGCCTTATTATTGAAGACTTTCCCGGGTGTTAAAGATAAAATCGAACACATCTACATCATGGGCGGCTCAACCTTACAAGGAAACATCACTTTAGCCGCCGAATTCAATGCTTATGTCGACCCAGAGGCAATGGATATCGTCTTTAATTCCGGATTACCAATCACGCTTTCCGGATTAAACTTAACTGAAAATAAAGCCTACCTCACAATGGACGAAATCGGTAAAATCAAAGATCTCGGTCCCGTCGGAGTGATGGCCAGCTCAATTTTGGACTTCTATGCTAAAGCAGAATTGGCAAAAGGCATGACCAAAATTCCAATCCACGATGCCTGTGCCGTTATCAGCTTGATTGCCCCAGAGTTGTTCACTAAGAGCACTAATTATTCAATGGATGTTTCTCTTTCAAACGACCAATACCGAGGCATGACTTACCCCGACCGAAGAACCGACGCTCCCCAAAAGAACAGTATCAAAGTCCTAGAAGACGTTGACCGCGAAGCTTTCGTGAAATTCTTATTCGACTCAATTCAAAGTTATGATAAATAACAGTTCTTTTTGAAGACTAGATGCCGTCTTCCGCACAATCCCCGTGATGGACTGGATAACAAACTTTATATTTATTCCATTTAATTAAAAAATAAAGAAGCTATACTAACGAATTTTTCTTTCATCGGTATAGCTTCTTTTTTATTCGTTTTTTATTTCTCAAAACTGAATATATTTATTCATTTCAATTCTAGTATAATTTTCTATTTCCTACATCAAATTAGATCAGTTAAAGAATAGAACTCAAAAACATATCCAGATTATAAAAAAATTTCATACTTACTGCAAAAAAGTGAAATCCAGTCTGGAGCAACAGCTCTGGGAAATGCTCAGATGTGAAATTTGTCTTGGTGCTTTAGCACCTAGACAAAGGCCAATCTTGGAGACAATTCCCGGGTTTGGAATTGGCTTCAAGTTGTGCCCACATCGTTCCAGCAATTTCCCAGAGCTGTTGCGGAAGACGGCATCTCTCGCCAGCATACAAAAAGAGCCGAGATGACAATGTCTCGACTCTTTTTATGAAATAAACACACATATCTTTCTTTTATTCTTTAATGATTACTTAGATAGTTTTTCAAATTCAGCGTGAAATGCTTTTGCGTTCTTTTCAACTGCTTCATAGTCGTCGTCTTTACCAGGTCCAACTAATCCGCCGCCGACACCGACAACGTAAGCACCGTTTTCAAACCATTCGTGCATGTTTTCTAGTGACACACCACCACTAGGCATAACGTTTGCATAAGGGAATGGTCCTTGGATTTCTTTGATTACATTCAAACCAGCAATTGAACCAGGGAAGATCTTAACAACATCAGCACCATAAGTTAAAGCACTTTGGACTTCCGTTGGTGTGAAGCAACCTGGTACGTAAGGTACATCGTAAAGGTTACATGTCTTAGCTGTTTCTTTGTTGAATGATGGACTAACGATAAATTTAGCACCAGCAATGATAGCTAATCTAGCTGTAGCTGGATCCAAAACTGTTCCGGCACCAACAACAACCTTGTCATCATCAGCATATTCTTCGCTCAAACGTTTGATTGTTACATCGGCGTTTGGTGATGTGAAAGCTAGTTCGATAGCTGTAACGCCACCCTTGATACAAGCCTTTGATACTTGATAAGAGTTTTCTTCGTTGTGTCCTCTGACAACAGCGACGACTCCTGCTTTTTCTACATTTTTCAATGCTTCATACTTTGGTAATGTCATATATTCTCCACTCCATTTTTTTGATAAAAATCATCTAATTCGTTTCTAGTAGGATACCCATCATTGTCACCGTGAGCTTGAACTTGCAATGCTCCGACGGCATTTCCACGTTTGGCTGCTTGTGCATAGGTTTTGCCCTCTAATAACGACGTTATAACGCCTAGTGCAAAGCCATCCCCGGCACCAACAGTATCAACGACTTTCTCGACTTTGAATCCAGGAACAAATTCCCCAGAACTAGTCTTAGTTTTTACATATGCACCTTTTGATCCAACTTTGACAAATACGGCTTTAGTTTTACCTTTCAAGTAAAAGTCAGCAATTTTTTCAGGATCATCATATCCCGTCAAAATCTTACCTTCGCTTTGTCCTGGCAAAACAATATCTGCCAAACTAGCCATTTCATTAAGAGTCCTCACCATTGTCTCTTGATCTGGCCACAAGTCTGGTCGCAAATTAGGATCAAACGTTACTGTGATCCCTTTTTGATTAAGTCGTTTGATCAAAGCTTTACTAGCAGCTAGAGCATTTTTTGATGTTGCCGGAAAAATTCCCGTTACATGACCGATTTTTACTCCAGTTAGATCAATTTTATTAATTAAATCCAAATCAATATTAGTTCCCGCTGAGTTTTTTCTAAAATTGAAAACTTTCGGATCACCTTTAGTTACCAATTGTTTCATTTGATAACCATTTAAATATTGATCTGTTTGTTCTAAATACTCAGTCCCAATACTTTTACTCTTTATTTGCTTCTCGATAAATTTACCTTGTGGATCTTTGCCAACTTGGCCGATGTATTCCACGGAATGACCTAAACGACGCACTCCAACAGCGACATTTAATTCTGCTCCACCAACAACTTTATTGAAATTAGTAGAATCTTGTATGGTTACATCTGGTTCGGTTGAGCAAAAAACGACGAGTGATTCACCGATAGTAATAAATTCGCTCATTTCTTTTGCCTCTTACCAACACAAAATCTCCTCGAAGTTAATACTCCAAGGAGAATGTATCTATTATAAACCTTTTCTGATTTCTTTTCTGTTCCAAACCATCATACCTGCAACAACAACTGCGAGAACGATAGCTCCAATAATTGGAAGATTTACTGTACCTTCGTAAACGATCCAAGCTAATGGACTGGCAGCAAAGTCGATACTTGCAACAGATGCAGTACCTGCTGGAATTAGACTTGCTTGAACAATCTTAACAGCCTTTGTGAAGATACCTGCCAACATTGTTGCGGAAAGAACACCAAGAACCAAACTAACAATACCTACTAACAAAGTCTTCAAAACATTTCCTTTAGTATATGGAAGTACCAATGGGAAGATGTAAATCAAACCTGACAAACTTGCCAATGGTAGGAATTGGTTACCAGGGATGATAACTGACAAGAACAAGATAATAGGAATTAGTAATAGACTAGCAACCAAAGTAACAGGGTGTCCGATTACTAGAGCTGGTGTCATACCAATATTGAATTCCTTACCCTTGAATTTGTTCTTAATAATTTCTTGCGCACGTTTTGAAATTGGAGATAAACCTTCGATGAATAGTCCTGTGATTCTAGGAATCAAGACCATAACGGCAGCTAGGATAACACCTAATTGCAAAATCTTTGCAACAGGATATTGAGCCAAAGCACCAATAATCATACCAATAATAACACCAAGAACAATTGGGTCGCCCAAGACACCGAATTTTTCTTTCATCTTATCGGCATCAATATCAACTTTGTTTAGTCCAGGAATACGATCAACAATCCAATTTACAATAATTGCAAATGGAATAAAGCTGACACAAAATGCCTGAGGGATTGAAATACCGGTTAGATCTTTACCATAGAAAGATTCAACTTTCTTTTGAGATCTATCAGCACCAATCAAAGTGATGATGATTGTAATGATGGAAGCGAACATGCCCCACCAGAAATTGTCTGTAGCAAAGTAAACAATTGAACCAATGAAAGCAAAATGCCAGTAGTTCCAAAGGTCAATGTTCAAAGTTTTTGTAGTACCAATAACTAACATTAAAACGTTAACTAGTAAACCTAATGGAATAATGATTGCACCAACTGATGTAGCAAAAGCAACTTGTGAAGCAGCTGGCCAACCAATATCTAGTGTGTAAAGGTGAAGATGGTAAGTTTTTACCATCGCATTGACAGCTGGTCCGATATTATCAGACAAGAGTTGTGTAACAACACTCAATCCGACGAAACCAACACCAACTTTAAGTCCTGATACTAGAGATTTACTTACTCCCATCCCAATTAATAAACCTAAAATAAGGAAAATAATTGGCATCATAACACTAGCACCCAAGGACATAATGTAATTTATGACAGCCATGATGTTTTCGTACCCCCTAAGTTAGATTAACGAACTAAGTAACCACCATCAACTGGAACAATTGCACCGTTGATATATGCGGCAGCGTCACTTGCTAGGAATACAGCTGGTCCCATCAATTCATAAGGTTCTGCCCAGTGGCCCATTGGAATTCTTCCTAGAATTTCATCATTACGTGACTTGTCAGCACGGATTGGAGCTGTGTTTTCTGTCTTGATGTATCCTGGTGCAATAGCGTTAACAGTAACATTGTAAGCACCCATTTCTGAAGCGAATGCCTTTGTAAGTCCAGCAACACCATGTTTTGAAGCTGTGTATGAAGGAATGAATTTACCACCTTGGAATGAAAGCATTGAACCAATGTTGATAATTCTACCTGACTTTTGTTTTGCGAAGACTTTGCATGCTTCTAGTGACATATGGTATACGGCACTCAAGTTGATGCTGATAACTCTGTCCCAATCTTCGTCCTTTGATTCTAGTAATGGATTACGTTTGATCATTCCGGCGTTGTTTACCAAAATATCGATACGGCCCATCTTTTCAACTACTTCATCGATAACTTCTTTAGGTGTACCTGGGGCTGTAAGGTCACAATCTTTGAATTCTACCTTACGACCTAAACTTTCAATAATTTCGCGAGTATTGTCCCATTCTTTCTTACCAAATGTAGGAATGAAAATATCGGCACCGGCTTTAGCCATGGCAATAGCATAACCTTGACCTAATCCTGTATTACCACCTGTAATAACGGCAACCTTGCCTTTAAGGTTGAATAGATCCATATTGAAGTTATTCTTCAATTCTTCCTCATGTTGACGAATTTCTTCTGCACTCTCGTGAATTTCTGACATTTCAAAACCCTCCTAGAATTGTTTGACTATATTTCCTAATAAGAAACGTCATTTCTTATTTACAAATAGATTTTATAATATTTTAAAAGCCTTTGCAAGCCTTTTCATTATGTTTTTTTATATAGTTATGGTATAGAATTGAATGTGATAAGAATGAAAAGAGGTCAAGTAATGGCGGAGAAACATTTGTATGGTGCTGTATTACTGAAGGCTAAAGAGATTTTGGACTTTATTTCCAATTCAGAAACGGCTCCTGGATTAAAAGAAATTAGCGAACACGTCGATATTTCTAAACCAACTGTTTTAAAAATTCTACAAACTTTAGAATATTGTGGTTTTGTCAGATCTGATGGCAAAATTAAACAGTATTATTTAGGAACTATCTTTATTAAATATGGAAATGAATCGACCCAAAGTTTCAATTTAGTTAAAATAGCAATGCCGTTTCTTAATAAGCTACGAGATGAAACTACAGAAGCGGTCAACCTAGGTATCGTAGAAAAAGACCGTGTCGTTTTATTGGACCGTGCTAAGAGTACTAACAGCATCCATTTTGATTTGGAGCTTGGAGGTACGATGCACATGTACTCATCAGCTATGGGAAAAGCTATTTTATCTCATTACTCTGATGAACAAATTGACAACTATCTTGATCAAACAGCTTTAAAACCTTTAACAAAGAATACTTTAGTTACTCGAAAAGATTTATTAAATAATTTGGCAGAAATCAGAAACTGTGGTTATGCCATCGATGATATCGAAAATCAAGAAGGTGTTTATTGTATTGGTTTCCCTTTAGTAAAAAATGGTCAAATCTTCGGTGGATTCAGTATCAGTGCACCAGTCTTTCGCGTCGATGACCAAACAATCGCCAACTGGGTCAAATTAGGCCTTGAAACAGAAAAAAATATTGTGGATCAATTCTAAAGAGAGCAAATATATCATAGTCAGCTTTCAAGAACTAACAAAAATAGTCCCGAGTAATCGTTTGATTACCCGAGACTATTTATTTTTGTATATTTCGCGTTTACGCTACAAATTTGGAAGAAAAATAGTTACTCTCCAAATTTTTATTTATTAATACTTACTGCAAATTCTGGTTCTGAATAAGCATATGTCTTTAAATTTAAGCCGCTATTCAATCTCACATTAGAGATAAAGACCCATTCATTATTAGAAATTTGTCCCCAATAAGCGCCATATTTATTAACGACTAATTTAGTAATTTTCCACGATGTATTAGCATTCAAGACTTGTCCATAAGTGTTGGTTTCAGAATTATAAACTGCCTCTTGCTTAGTTGTGGTTGCCACTAAACCATTGCCAGGTGTGGGAATTCCAGGATTTGTGGTTGCAGTAGATGTGGATGTGGAAGTTGAAGTTGCTGAATTTAATAGAAAATCTCTAGCAGTAACATATTGGTTAGTTCCAACTTCATAATATTCCACACCGTTGATACGAATTGTTTCACCTAGTTTCCAAGAAGTACCCTCCGGTAATTTTACGCCGGTCGCAATTCCTGAAGCAGTCACTATTTGTGAATTAGAGAAAACAATTTTACCAATTTGTCCACGAACTTTATCTGGATCAGTTGTCATGAAGGGCTTTTCACCTGGAATATTTACAAAGGCAGCATCGATATATTCATTAGTTGCTACTTGATACATCTTAGAACCGCCGATTGTAACCAAGTCACCTAATTGCCACTTCGTCCCTTGTTTCAAAGTGATGCCTAGTGGTTTGCCATCTGATCCGTAAACTGAAACTGTTGAACTAAGTGTTCCCACCTTTTTTGTCACAGTTTGGCTTTGACTTGGAATAGCTTGTTTTTCAGTGTCACCAGAAACCAAATTAGTTACATAACTAGCAGGGATCCATTCATTAGTTCCAACTTCAAAGTATGCTGCATTATTAATAGTCGTAATTTGACCTAATTGCCAAGTACTCCCCTTAGTCAAAGTTCGACCTGTATTTTGACCATAACTATTGACGATTGGCGTGTTGGCAGCAACTGTGGCTACATGGTGCACATTAGGATTGTAATTGGCTGCATAATAACCGATTTGATTACCATTGTTAGCAATATCCATCGAATCAAAAGCAACCCACTGATTGGTACCAACTTGATAATAAGTTTTACCACGTAATTGCTTTGTTTCACCTAATTTCCAAGAAGAAAAATTGGGCAAAGTCGTACTAGTTATATTTCCGTTATCATCAACTACTTGCCCAGCATCACGTCTGATCGTACCGACAAAGCCGACCAGTCCACTAGCTTGAGTAGTTTGTTGAGTCATCGAAAGTGCAGCTGGAGCTAACATAATTGCAATAGCTGAAGCTGTTAAAATTTTATTTTTATTAGTCATCTTTTCCTCCCCTTGGAGAATTTTTTTATCCAATTTAAGTTTATAAGATAGTCTAGAATTAACAAGCAGATCCTTAGAAACAAAACAAATTCTTAACTAATGCTTTGACAAAAATAATATGCTAATCTATTTCTCAAAGAGGTATATTAATGAACATCACATTTGAGGTCTTTTTACAACTTTTAGACAATCAGGGATTAGAAACAAAAGATTTAGTGGAAAATTTAGGTATCAGCTTACGCAAGGCTCAACGGACTATTAAAGAAATAAAAAATGCCTTGGACAGCAATCCTAACTTTAAAAAATATTTTGAAATGACCAAAACTGGTAATCGCTATTCAATCAATCAAAGATTCCTATTAAGCCGCAACCAAGTTTTAGTGTTGATTAAAATTTTAACTGCTAGTCGTTCTCTAAATACAAAAGAATTCCCCGAATTAACACAAAAAATGCTAAATATGCTTTATCCAGAACAGCGTGAATTGGCTAGTGCTTCCATTCGCAGTGAACAAATCGCTCATAATTATATTGATGATCAAAGTAATCGCCTAGAAAAAATTGGCTTACTGGAAGAATTCATCTATCACCAAGATCACATTTCTTTTGAATATACTGATCATGAAGCCTTTGAACAAGCACGCACAGAAACAATTGAAATGCGTCCGATTCACATTTTTTTCGATAACTACTACTTTTTCATTGTTGGTTTTTTAAAAACGACTCGGGAGAATCGAATTTTTCGTATTGACTGGATGAATAAAATCAAAAAATCCTCAGTAAAAATTCCTATTGATTACAGTCGACATTACGATCACGGAATTGAAACCCAACATGAAGCCTTTGGGTATAACGGTAAAAAAACTCACATTGTTTTTGAATTTTATGGTTACGTTGAATACGTTAAAGATGAATTTCCTAGTTGCCGCGTGATTAAAACTATCGACAAACCTAATCGCTTCCCTTTTTCCGTGAAGATATTAGAAATTGATGTCAATTACTCTGATGGAGTAAAACTTTGGTTACTTGGTGAAACTACTATTTTACGTGTACTTTCCCCTAAATATATCGCTGATGATATTCGTGACACCCTAAAAGAGGGCTACGAAAGATATTTGGAATGAAAAAGACAAGTGAATTCTGAAATAATTTTCAGAAGTTTACTTGTCTTTTTGCGTAATTTTATTTTGTTGGAGCGAAGTTCTTTTATTCTATGACCATAGTTTTATGCGATATAGCTAGGCTTTATTTATGATAAGTCCGATGATTTATGATCATAAACGATCTATAAATTTGCTCAGTCAATACCAGCCTCATCAATTGATGTGGCAAAGTGAATTTTCCAAAACAAATACTCATATCGGCTCTTTTCATGACTTCTGGGCTGACTCCTAATGAGCCACCGATTACGAAAGTGATGTCACTTGTCCCATATGTGGATAAGTCGTCGATTTTTTTAGCTAGTTGTTCAGAAGTTAGTTCTTTTCCTCTTAAATCTAGCAAAATGACAAATTCCTTATCCTTAATTTTGCTTAATATTCGTTCTCCCTCAATTTGTTTTACTTTCTCATCTTGGGCTTCACTCAAATTTTCGGGTGCCTTTTCATCAGGACACTCCTCGATTTTAAACTTGCAAAATGCACCCAAACGCTTGGCATATTCAGCAATTCCCGCTTTAAAATACTTCTCTTTTAATTTTCCAACCGTAACCATTTTTATATTCATTTATCTAAATCTCCTCAACTAATAATCATACGTAATTTAGATTAAATTGCCAAATTATTTATAAATTACGAATTATCATGGCATTTTACTTTTACACCGTAAAATAAAAGTTTGTCTGATACTGTGTAACAACGTTCTTGGCCTTTTATAATAGGCATGTTCTAATTTTTCTAAATGTATAATCAAAAGTTTTCAACAGCTGTGGGTAAAATTGTGGATAACTTTTCTACAGTGATATAACAAATATTTTGTTAGTTTTACACAAGTTGTTAACAGCTGTGGATAAGTCTTGTTCATTAGTCTTTTCAATTACCGAAAGATATTTTTTTTATTAAGAAAAATGTTCAAAAAAAAGCGTGAAACTACTATTAGTTAGTTTCACGCTTTTTATTTAATCAGATGTTTCTTTTGTTAGATGTACACTCGCTGTATTTAATTTACCATTACGGTAGTATTGAATACTTACAGTATCGCCTACTGAATGTGAATACAAAGCGGTGTGTAAATCAGCTACAGAAGTGATCTTCTTATTACCTAACTTAACGATTACATCATACTTCTTCAATCCAGCCGCCTTAGCAACTGAACCACTAGTTGTGCTGTAAACTACAACACCTTTAGTAATATTATCTGGTAATTTCAAACTAGATTGTGATTCATCCGTGATCTGATCAAGATCTAGGACTCGAATTCCTAATGATGGACGCTCAACTTTACCATTCTCAACCAATTCGTTGATGATTTTGACAACTTCATTACTTGGAATAGCAAAGCCCATCCCTTCAACAGAAGAACCATCTGAGTTAGATGCTAACTTCATTGAATTGATACCAACAATTTGTCCAGCCGCGTTTACTAATGGACCACCAGAATTTCCTGGATTGATAGCTGCATCAGTTTGAAGAACGGTGGCTTCACCAGTTGCTTGACCAGTAGTTTGATCTTGAGTCGTCACAGTTCTATTTGTAGCGGAGATAATACCTTGCGTTACAGTTGTTGCATATTCACTACCTAATGGCGAACCAATAGCGATAACAGGATCACCTGGTGAAACGTTACTTGAGTTACCAAATGAGGCTGTTGCTGGAACCTTGCTACCAGGAATTTCCAAAACTGCTAAATCAGTAGTTGAATCAGTACCAACTAATTTAGCTGAAACCTTAGTTCCGTCTTCCAAAATAATCTCAATTGAATCTGATCCAGAAACAACGTGATTATTAGTTACAATGTAACCTTTACCATTTTGCTTAGCATAAATTACACCAGAACCTTCACTGTATTCTTCCAAATCACTCGAATTACTGGATGAAGAACTCGAATTGGAATCTGATGAGTCGGATGAACCAGATTGTGAATTATCACTGGAACTACCACTGTCACCAAATAAATCACCAAAGATAGAAGAAATATCTCCATCACTGGATTGTTCCTGCTGCTTTTGTAAGTTGATAACGGAAACTACCGCACCACTTACTTTTTTATAAGCACCAGACATCGAACTGGACGTGTTTACTTTAGTATTGCTTACTTGCGTTGTACCAGAAGTACTGCCCAAATTCGTTGAACTAGTTGTACTGCCGCCAAAATATGTGAATCCAAAAAAGGCAATTACCACACCTAAGGCAGCGGAGATGAAAGCTACGATACCAGTTTTGAGTAACGAATTATTCTTGTTACCATTCTTGGTTGAACGTTTCTTATCATCTACTCTTGATTCAGGTTTGTCATTTTTGTCATTATTCATGTAATGTCCACTTCCCCATATTTTCTGTCTCTAATATAACCATTAATTATGAAAAAATTATGAACGACCTATGATTTATTTATTAATACTACAATGCAATCAACGGATCAGCGATGGCTGGATCAGTATCATGAATCTGAAAATCGTTGCCAACTCCAAAATCATGATCCTCCAACACTTGAGTGACCTCCGTTCTAGCTACTTGTTTTGTATTGTTTTCATGACTCAAATGTCCTAAATAGATTTGTTTCGTGTGATTACCAATGACATCCATCAAAGTGTGAGCACCATCTTCGTTAGACAAATGTCCTTTTTCACTGAGAATTCGTTGCTTCAAAGGCCATGGATAAACGCCTTCCCGCAACATTTCGACATCGTGATTACACTCTAATAAATAACCGTCCGCATTTTCAATTGTCTTTTGAACCCGTTCGGAAACATATCCTGTATCCGTCAAAATAACAAATTCCTTACCATTATGGTAGAACTTGTAAAATTGTGGATCGACGGCATCATGCGATACCGCAAAACTTTCAATATCGAGGTCATCTAAAGACATGATTTTGTTATGTTCAAACACATTGATCTCATCTTCTGGGACCTTACCAATTTTAGGCAACATTGCTTCCCAAGTTTTTTCATTGGCATACACGTTTAAATTGTAACGCCGGGCTAATACCCCAACGCCTTTGATGTGATCCGTGTGTTCGTGTGTCACAAATAATGAATCAACCGTATTGATATCTTTTCCAATACTTTCCATTGCCTCTTTGATTTTCTTACCAGACAGGCCGGCATCAACTAATACGTGGTGTTTCGGTGTCTCAATATATGTTGCATTACCAGAACTGCTGCTGGCAAGAACAGAAATTTTCAAACTATCATCATTGGGCATTGTAACTACTATCTCCATTTGTTGAATTCTTAATAATATTACCGGTAAAGGCGTTAACCTTTTTGACGGAACTGACTTTACTATCTTTATTCTTGATTGTCACGAACCAAACCGGAATATAAATCGTACTATCTTTAGCTACTAACAATTTCGTGTAAGCCATATTAGCGTATGAAATCTTGGAATTATTTGGAATCTCTGAATTAGCATAAAGATTGGTAATAACATCTTTCTCGCTTTTAACAGATTGACGTTCGTGCAAAATAATTAGTGATCTAACATGCGTTTGAGTATAGCTGACAACGCGACCACTTTCAATTGTAAAAACCAATTGATCGGTCTTATCATAAACATCCCCCAAATTGCTAGTACCGACATAAACCATTTGGGAAGTAGTTGATAATTGTGGTGCATACTTATAATCTTTCCCAAATAAAATATTAGTTTCTTTTTCCAGAAATTTATCCATTATCTTTTTTCTATCATCATTTGTTACAGCAATCGTACTATTCAAAGTACTAGTAATACGATGATCTTCTTCATCGTATTGAACTTCTTGGTTACGTAACTTATTGACATTTTGAGCCAAGGAATTATCCGGCTGTGAACCTAAATAATAAGCATTTCCATCCTTACTATCTAAAGTTCCAAAACTGATATTACGCTTTCGCATTTCAGAAACAGTTGACGTATTTGCACTCGAACTGCTGACCAATTGCTGACTGTTGCGAAAAGATAAGAATAAAAAGATATCTAGTGAGAAAAAAACTATTAAGAAAATAACTTCGATTCTTCTAAAGTCCATCTATTTATCCTCCGCAGTATCATTTGTCCAATCACTATAAGGTTTCCAATGATCACCAATCTTAATGTAATAAGTTGGTTTCAAGTCAACAACTTTTTCATTATCGACTTCACTTTCCCATTGATACCCTACTTCAATTTTTTGAATATCATTGATTGAATATCCAACTTTATCCAAGCCTTTCAAAATATCCGTCGTTGATTTTAATTTAGTAGGTTCCTGATCTGACGGCACTGGAACTTCCAATACCTTATTCAAGAAATGTTCCGTGCTACCCTTTCGACTGAATTTAATTCGAATTGAACCAAATTCACTCTTCTTAAAGATTGGGAATCCTTCAACGTATTCTCTAAAAATCAAACTCTTCTTGTCCCAATCGGCACTATACAAGCGTAAATTGGAAATTGAATTTTGTAGATTAATAACTTTTTGATAACCCCTTTGCAAAAAGGTTAACTTGGTCTTCGGCATCGAAGTATCTGTATAGTCATCAAACGTCAATTCACCCGAGTTATGATCTGACACTAAACGCTTAGACTCACCATAATTATATGTGTAAACACCGTTGTCCTCCGATGTAACGAGTCCGTTAGTATTAGAATCAAATAGAGCTGTTGTATATTCACCATCGTCTTTACTACTGATGACATATGAATAAGTATTCAATTTGATCGGTGATGTAAAAATCGTAAACACACCGTGTTTCATAATATCTAAACGAATCTTTAGATTGATATTAGCTTTCTTAACTAACTTCTTAATAGGAGCTGAAGTTGCATTCTTAACTGGAGCACGATAAATTGCATAATTCTTATCATTAGCTAGATAAATATTCTTATCGTCCTTATCTTTCAAATTAATTAAAATTCGATTGAAAGAATATGATTTATCGTTACGCAAACTGTTGTTATCCAAAAGATATCCTAAAATGCTAGTTGATGTTTGACTTGGATAAACCAGCTGTAAAACATTTTTAGATTGAATTGTTTTTTGATAGTAGGCGCCATCTTTTTTAGAGACTAGTTTAGGGCTATCAATTTTCCAATCTTGCATAATCTTTTGAATACTCAGAGCGATATTTTCATTACTATTGTAAATTAAATGTTGCGACGAACCGTCACGCCAAATGACTGAAGTGGGACTAATAACTTGATTGATTGGCACTTCATTTTTGTTTTGAGTTGACGTTGTAACGTCGATGTTGCGGCCACGCTGATAACGAGCAGTATTCGTCCAAATGAAAAAGGAAAGAACGATACTCGTTATAACGGCAATGACTAAGAGTATTTGAATGATCAATCGACTAAACTTCATCCCATTCTCCTCCTGTTTCGTTAGGGTCAAATGGTAAGGAGATGTAGAATGTTGATCCCTTACCTTCAGCACTATTTACCCAGATTCTACCTTTATGTTGTTCAACAATTTCTTTCGAGATAGAAAGTCCAAGTCCAGTACCACCTTGTTTTCTAGAACGTGCTTTATCAACACGATAGAAACGCTCGAAGACTTTCTTGATATCTTTTCTTGGAATACCAAGACCTTCATCAGAAATACTAACAATAATATGTTTGTTAGTTTCCAACAAGCGGCAAGTGATAACTCCACCATCTGGTGAATACTTAATCGCATTATTCATGATATTATCAATAACTTGGGTCATCTTATCAGTATCGATTTCGACCCAAAGATCTTTACTAGTAAAAATACGCTTGATGCGATAGTTTTTGGCAATTTTTTCACCCTTTTCCTTCGCATCAGCTTTTTCTTTCTTCAGCATCATATCAAAACGATCCAGGATATAAGAGAAGAACTCATTGAAATTAACTAGTTCCTTATCTAGCTTCGAACGACCTTGATCCATTCGCGACAAGCTTAAAAGATCTTGGATCATTCGAATCATTCGGTCAGTTTCTTCGGCTGTAACGCCTAAAAATTGTGGGGCAAGTTTTTGATCTTTCCAAGCACCATTGTTTAGAGCATCAATGTAACTACTGATACTCGTCAAAGGTGTCCGCAATTCATGGGAAACGTTCGAAACGAATTGACGACGTTCACTATCGATCTTCTGTTGTTCAGTAACATCATGCAAAACACAAACCATACCACTGATAAAACCACTATTTCTCTGGATCAAGGAGAAATCAGCATTCAGTATCAATGAATTATCATCACTTGCATCATAGTTTTCACTGGAATCGTTGGTCTCAATCACCATTGGATCAGGATTTTCCAACAATTCGTCAAAACTCGTCCGATCTTTAATCCCCAAGACTTCAACTAATGGTTTCCCAATAGCCTCATCTTCATCTTTATCCAAAAATTCCTGCGCCATTTCATTAATAACCGTTATGTTACCGAGACGGTTCGTCGCAATAACACCATCGGACATTTGCGTCAAAACGCTATCCAATCTTCGTCGCTCGGATTCAGAATTTTCAGTCGCTTCTTCAACTTTAACCGAAAGGTCATTAACGGCCATTGCTAGTTGACCTAGTTCATCAGGTGAGTAAACACGTACTTGACCTGAATAGTCACCTTCCGCCATTCTTACGGCCTGCTGCTTCATTTCATCAATTGGTCGAGTAATTGCTCGAGAAATAAATATCGCAATCACGGCTCCTAAAAGCCCGGCAACTAACGAAGCAGTCAAGAAAATCAAAATAATATTATTAATCCCAGTATAAACAGATTCCATGCTGGCTCGAACATAGATTGCTCCCACCACCGTACTATTATCCGGTGAGGTCACTGGCTCGATTGATTCATAGGAACTACCGTTATCCTTTTCATAATAAATTTGGGTAATTTTCTTGTCAGTTTTAATACTTTGTTTGATATTATCTTTCAAAGTTTGCGTACCGATAATATTGCCGCCTTCGGAATCCTTGGCCCCAACAATGATTCCACTTCGGTCGACAACTTGCACGTCAGTGATATCAGTGCTAACTCGGGCATAATCAGAGATAGCATTACTGATATTTTCACGTGTATGCTGATCATTATCAGTCAAATTTTCTGAAATTTGATTGAGGGTATAAGGCGGTACAACAACGGAATTTTCAAAGTTTGTCACATTTTGATCTTCCAATTGTCGTACGAAATAAGCCCCAATGATTTCAATGGTGACGATAAGAATCAGGATAAAAGATAATCCAATTTTGAAATTAATTGAATGTAAAAAAGCAAATCTATTTTTCAAAATATTTCCACCTAAACAATACAGACTTAGTTACATTATACAGCTATGTGGATAACAAAAAAACTGACTCGCTTTTTGAATTTGAGTCAGTTTTTTCATTTGGTTTTTGGTTTTGGTTCTGATTTGGTTCTTTTTGAGAATTACCATGGTTCTATGCAGAATAGTCAAAACGCGTTCCGCAGGGGCAACTCCCTCCGAGAGCTGACCGCCCCTGCTACACGCTCTAGTCTGCGTCTGGGTCTCTCAAATAATATCCAACTCCACGTCTTGTCATCAACCACTCTGGTTGACTTGGATTGTTCTCTATCTTTTCACGCAGTCTTCTAACAGTAACATCAACTGTTCTAACATCCCCAAAGTAGTCATATCCCCAGACTGTTTGAAGCAAATGTTCTCGTTTCATTACTTGTCCAATATGCTGTGCAAGATAATGTAGCAATTCAAACTCACGGTGAGTTAGTTCAATTTCTTTTCCATTTTTAGTTACAGTATAAGCATCAGGTAAAATGGTTAAATCGCCGATTTTTATTTCACTACTTTTATTATCGTCACTGTGCATATGGCTTTGTGATCTGAGTCTTGCCTTTACACGTGCTACCAATTCTCGATTTGAGAATGGTTTCGTAACATAATCATCAGCCCCGAGTTCTAGGCCAATGACCTTATCAATTTCAGTATCCTTTGCTGTTAACATGATAATTGGAGTATCTTTAGTTTTTCTGATAGTTCTAGCTACTTCAAGACCGTCAATAACTGGAAGCATTAAATCCAATAGAATCAAATCTGGATTATCTTCATCTACTTTATCTAAGGCTTCTTGTCCATCAAAAGCAGTTATGACTTCGTAGCCTTCATTTTCCAAATTATATTTAACAATATCGGAAATTGGTTTTTCATCATCTACTACTAGAATTTTTTTAGCCATTAATATATCTCCTTGACGTAATTATTATACTAGTTATTGACCATTAAAACAAAATCAACATAAACCCAACTTAAATTTTTTCAATTTTTTTAAAAAAAGTACTTGTCATAAATTTGGAGCTTATGGTATGATATATCTCGTTGGTTGAGAGGGAAACGTTTCAACCGATAAGAAATATGGGTGGTTAGCTCAGCTGGCAGAGCAACGGACTCTTAATCCGTGGGTCCAGGGTTCGATCCCCTGACCACCCATCAGCGATTCTCGCTTAAACCGATTATGATGAAAATCATGATCGGTTTTTTAGTTTTATAATCAAAACTTAGCCATCACTTTAAGTAGTGGTGGCTTTTCCTTTGCAAAGGGTTATGGTAACACCTAATAACCTACTTATGAAATATTTTGTTTATTATCATTATCATCAAATGATTTTTTAAAAGAAAAAACAAAATTGACAAAACAATGACTTATACTTAAATACCTTTTCGTAATTTAAATATACAGAATCAAAAAAAGCGGATGAGACATTCCTTGATTTATACGTATCATACGTATAAAATGATGCTACCAGGAGATAATGTGTATATGCCAATGACACAAAAGGAAATGATACGGTTGTTAAAGGCCCATGGTTGGACAAAGGCCATTGGTGGAAAAGGTTCACATGTGAAAATGTCAAAGCCCGGGAACCGACCAATAATTATCCCACATGGAGAATTAAATAAATTTACAGAGCTAGGTATTAGAAAAGAAGCTGGTCTTAAATAACCTATTTTTCAACTCTAGTTAGGAGAGAAAAAATGATGATAAGTTACCCTGCATTATTTTATTACACTACTTCAGAAAAGGTGCCATTTTTCGTTACCTTCCCTGACTTTACAAATTCGGCTACCCAAGGCAGTAACACAACCGACGCTATAGCGATGGCATCAGACTGGCTAGGTATTAACGTTGCTGATTATTTAGAAAACAACCGTCCCTTACCAGCAGCTTCTACCTTGAATGAAATTTCATTATCAGAAAATAATCCTTATCCAGATGATCTTGAATTTGATTCAACTCTTTCTTTCAAATCAATGGTACTTGTTGATTTAGACAATTATTTAAATGGGGACGTCAAAATCAAAAAAAATGTTACTATTCCAAAATGGGCTGATCGTATGGGAAATGATCTCCATATCAATTATTCAGCTACTCTTACTGATGCCATTGCACAAATCAAAATATCACATGATGCAAAACTTACTAAATAGTAATCAAAAGAGTGTGGCTTAGCATAAAATATTAAGATAATAGCTATCACACCTGTTTAATCCGATATATAACAAAAAAGAGATTGGGACATAACTATTTTTACTCCTAAACTTGCAGCATAAACGCGGGACATAACATAGCTTTTTCCGCTTAAAACAAATAGACCAAGGTAATCGAAGTACAATTACCTTGGTCTATTTGCCTTAATGCTCGAGAGTTGACCATGTCCTGTCCCGCTCTTTATTTAGTATGCAACCATTTTTTCACGTGATTCATCCGCGTCTTCTTTACCAGTCAAACGAACGACATCTTTTAGAATCATTAGTTCCTCATTAGTTGGAACGACTAAAACGTCAGCTGAGGAGTCTTTGGTGCTGACTCTGTGAATACCAGAGCCATTCTTATTAGCCTCTTCATCCATCTTAATACCTAAATAGCTGAAGTTTTTCATGATTCCAGCTCGAATTTCCGCATTTCTAGCTCCAGTTCCAGCTGTAAAGATCACGACATCGACTCCGTTCATTAGAGAAACGTATGAACCAATATATTTCACGATTCGATTGATATAAATGTCGATGGCTAATTTGGCACGTTTGTTAGTATCTTTTACAGCTATCAAATCACGTAAATCCGGTGAAACTCCTGAGATACCTAGCAGTCCAGACTTATTATTCAAGAAGTCGACCATATCATCAACGTCATTCATCTTTAATTTCTTCATTAAGAAAGCGACTAATGATGGATCAATATCACCAGCTCGTGAACTCATTGTAAGACCTGATTCAGGGGTGAAGCCCATTGAAGTATCAATTGATTTGCCACCTTCAATTGCATCGATTGAAGCCCCACTACCTAAATGACAGGAGATAATCTTTAAATCTTCAATTGGCTTGTTCAAAAACTTTGCTGCTTGCATGGAAACATAACGGTGACTGATTCCTTGAGCACCAAATTTTCTAACACCATATTCTTGATAGTATTCATAAGGAATACTGTACAAATAATTCTCAGGTTCCATCGTTTGATGAAATGACGTATCAAAAGCCGCTACTTGGGTTACACCTGGCAAGATTTTTTCAAAAGCTTTGATACCAGCGACTTGGCTGGGATTGTGCAGTGGGGCCAGTTCGGATAAGTCACTGATTTGTTGGATAACTTTTGGAGTGACTACGACTGAATCTTTGAAGATCGTGCCACCAGCAACAACTCGGTGTCCAACTCGCGTGATTTCTGTAAAACTACTAATAGCATTTACTTTCAACAACATTTCTAGAGTCTCTTGGACGGCTGCTTCATGTGTTGGAATCGATTCATTTTCGGTAAGTTTCTTTCCATTATATTTGAGCTCAAAAACTGAATTTTTTTGGCCAAGACGATCGACCATTCCCTCGGCAATACATTTTTCATCGGCTAAATTATATAACTTCCATTTAAAAGTTGAGCTACCTGAATTTACAATTAATACTTTTGACATTAAAAACACCCACCTCATAAAAATTAAAGTTCAATATTAACTTTTTCTTCATTACTAATATAAATATTTTTGAAAGCGATGTCAATGATTGGGACGTACCAAATATATATTTGGTTAGTACTATTTAATAAATCTAGTTTCTTTATAATAAACTCCAATAAAAAATCCTGAAACTTTCAACTTGTTTCAGGATTTTTAGTTCACCCAACTGTATCTGTCAAAGTCCACGTAATTCGGCCTTCATACGTTCCAGATTGGTTAAAATCAGTTTGACTCAATAAAACACCGTTATTGGAATTCCATTCATCATCAATGGAAGTAATCCTCTTTCCTTCTTGAACAACATTTTGACTGGCAATAATAGCATCTTCGTTATACATCGTTTCAACATCTCCGTCACTTGGATCAACATAGCAAACAGCCCCTTTAAAGGAATTGTTGTCTTCATTCTTTAAATCAGTAGCTTTCCCGGATAATTGCCAAGTTGAATCATAACTAATTACGTCAAGATTGAAACCGGATTTACGTTTCAAAATCTTTTTCGTATCGTAATTGGTAATATCCTGGAATTGTAAATTATCAGAAGCTGTTAATTCAAGATATTTCTGCGTTACGTTAACGTTATACCTCACAGTATTCGATGTAACGCTATCTAAATCATAAGCGTAAACTTTCACGGGAACCGGTTGATTCTTAGTTGGATTGAAAATATCCCAAAAGTTTACCGAATCATCACTGTCAATAATATCTTTTAATGGAATCGAGATATTAGCCGTATTAGTAGTTGAATCAGTCGTCGCTTTAGTTGTATAAGTTTTACCTGCGACATTGATTTTATAAACAATCGTATCTCCATTGGCAAAAGTATGATCCAAGTCATAAGTCAAAGTAGTTGGCAAAACTAAATCGATATTTTCATTAGCTGGTTGATAGAGTAATTCAATGTCGTTTGGTTGGCTCAAGGTCAATTTCCATTTCTTGCTAGGATTGATAACAAATTCTGGCGTACTTGTGGTTGTGATACCAATCGTGTTCTTAAATCTTGCTCCGGCAGCATCAACTTCAATTTCGTTGTCCGTGTCATTGACGGCTTTCCCATTGATTTCGATGCTGACAACATCGTTATCATCATTCATAGCTTGTTTGATGACATGCTTGAGTGTGGAGTCACTTACTTCTGATGCCGTGATATATTCCGGATCAGCCCCGTTAGCAAAGGAAATTTTGGCAACATTACCATTTTCATCTGGTGTCACACTAAAATGTTCTGGCAGCTGGATGATTGATTCAATTTGGCTCCAGTCCTCTTTACCACTTAAGTAGTTAAGGTTGTAATGGAGCGTCAAGTTATCGCCATTATTAACGTGATTGTCATCAGAGACAGTCCCAGAAGAATCAACACTGATAGTTTTTTCCAAAGTATTGTCGACGATATATGCATTAGAAGAAATACTTACTAAAGCGGGAATCGATTCGAAATCGACTAATTTTGCTTGAACATCGCTTGCATTATCGTTTGAACCTGTGAAGCCCCACAGTAATCTGTGATCTTTAATATTACCAAATGTACTCATGTCCACTGTTGTTTCGGCTTCACTTCTAACAAAGCTATCTTCATCAATTACACCGTTCAAGTTATCATTATAAGTCCCGTCACGATACTTATCATTGAAGGAATATTTCAAATTAGCAGTTTTACCATCATCAGAGTTTTGCCATGTAATAGTTACGTGATGCCAATTATCTTCATCACCATTGTTGATGATAGTTGTATTGTTGGATTTTATGTGAAACATAGCATAAGCATCTGTTCCCCAATTACTATCGAAAGAGTTAATTTGCTTTGAAAGATGATACGTTAATGGGTTGGATGGATAAGTAAAAGCAATATGACCGTATCCTCCACCTGAACCCAATAAAGTAGTTCCGTCCTGTGGAAATCCTTCAGGAGCCGGTACACTTCTATCATACGTATCATATCCACCAGCAGTCCCCTCAAATTTTTGCCCTGCAAAACCCAAATCGCTAATACTATTTAAGATAATTGGAGAATTTGCTCCCAACTTGTTAATCACGGCATCAAATTCAATAGATACACTGTTTTGAATTGCTGACTTTGCAATCTCTGAAGTGGTTAAAATGGATGAACTGATACCTGTATTGGCTATAGTCTCCACGTGTGTCTGATCATATCCATAGGCACCTAATCCTTGCTGACCGGCACCAATGGCACTAGTACCATAATCATCATTTTGAACAGTAAAAGTCATTCCCTGAGCATTATGTGGATCATCTTCATCCCCACCACCAACGAATATCCAAGCTGAAATAATTTGTGGTTCAATTGTTTGTGTGTCAATATAGTTGTCTTGATTTACATCTGACCACATTGCACCATATGAACTGACATTAGTTGCAGTCCCAACGGAATTTTGTATACCTAAAATACCAGGCTTAGTTAGTTTCTCAGAATAGCCTTCATTATTACCTTTTGCCAAAATCAATACTTGTCCTGATGCATCAGTCGTAGCGTAATTCTCACGATATGGATATGTATATAGTCCAGTTTTTGCATACAATTCATCACTAGTCATAGTATCATTAGTAAAATACTTATTAACCAACAACCCTTCAGGTGCATCAGCAATCACATCGTCATCAATATCGGCCAAAACTTTATTAGTTGAGAAAATCAAAAAAAGCGTACAACAAATAAATACCGTTATAATTGCAATAAAGTTTAGCCTATGTTCGCTTCTTTTATCCATCGGTCTTATCCTTCCGTCTTTGATAATATAAAGATATCATGTTTAAACATAAAAAATATTTCATATTTTGATATTATTTCTATATTTTTATGGATTCAAATGTAAGCGATTACCACCAACTGGCTGTTGAAATCAGCGAATATAAGATAGAAAATCAAAAATAAGAAAAACTTATCTTGACCTCACCCCCACTTGAGGGCTTAATATAACCTTAAATAGTTCTCGAGGGGGGAATAATAATGAAACTAGCTATTCGCAACCTAAATAAAAATCGAGCTGAATCTGGCATTATTATCGCTAACAAACTAACCATGAACTCTGAGAATCAATTTTCTATTAAGTTAGAAGATCTCAAACGTATTCCTGACAAAGGCGATATTTATTTAATTTCATTTCGTGGTGTAGATGGTATTGATAAAAAATTCTATCGTTTCCGTACTAATAACATCCCTGATGAAAATGATTTACTAAACCTTTCAATTGAAGATAATCATGAGCTCAAACATAAACTAAATAATGTCAAAATTGGCACAAAAGTAAGAATTAAAGGTCCATTCGATGCTTCATTTAAAGAAGTTGGTTAAATCAAAATAAAGAAGCTGAATTAATACTACAAGCATTAATTCAGCTTCTTTATTTAGTTTTCGGCCGCATTCCAGCTCATCACAGAGCTTGTGCGGAAGACGACATACTAAACTTCTTAGGAAAGAACCAAAAACTGATTACTGTGATCTATTTGTTTTAGTACTCAAAACCACTTTTGTAAAATCTCCGAATCTTGTAAGATAGTAAAGTAAAATTATTAATTTGGGAGATTTGTATGAGTGAAGCAGCCAAAAAGAAAAAAATGAATATTATTATCTGGATACTTTGTGCCTTGATAGCCTTAGGTGCCTTTGGTATTCCCAGAATTTACCACAATTATCATTCTGCTCCCAATTATTATTCCGTTGGTCAAAAGATTCCTTTGGAAAATTCTAAAACACATAAATTAAATGACTTTCAAAAACATCAATTTATCAAAATAGCTAAAAATACGATTGACAAAAAAGATGGCCCTTATAATTGGCACAACTATAAAACCATTTCCATAGCCGTATATAAGATGAATGACCCTCATGAATATGGTCTGATTTACAAAATGAAATCAAAATCCAGCAACGAAGTTCTTACCAATTCAATGATCGTCAAATTAAAGAGTAGCGACTTACTCCAATATCATAAAATTTCAATTAAACGATACGTCTCAGAAATGTCAGCATCATTTAGATAAGAAAAGAGAGTGTATTAAGTCAAATAGACCAAGGTAATCAAAATACGATTTTACCTTGGTCTATTTATTTTAAGCAGAAAAATTAGATTCCAATCTTTGTTTTTAGGCTCTAATTAATTTATCGATTTTAATATCATACTCGCCAATTTTCCAATCAGCTGTTGCAAAGGCCATAGCTGAAGGTACCAAAGCAATCGATTGCCCAGTATATTTAGCCAGGAATCGATCATAATAACCACCACCGAAACCAACTCGATAATGACTGTCGATTGCAAAAGCTAAGCCTGGCACGATTATAAGGTCGGGTGATTGGTTAACTAAAGTTTCATCGTATTCCGGTTCCAACAAACCAAAACTACTTTTAACTAATTTATCATAACTAACGAATGGTAAAAATGCCATTTGACGATGTGGCATGGTTTTAGGAACATAAACTTTTTTACCAGCGGCTAAGGCAGCCTCAATCACTGGAGTTGTGGGAACTTCAAACGGTCCACTGATAGTTGTTGCAATCGAAGTAGCATTTTGCCATTCTGAAGATTCGATAAGTTTTTGAAGTAAAATCTCTGTTTCCAATTGAGTTTGATCTTTATTTTGATTAAGCTTTTGAATCTGCTGTTGACGTAAATCTTTCTTTTCGATGATGATCCCTCCCTTGATATAACCAAAGTATATCAAATAAATTCCTTATTTCGCATTTCCATCAAAAATATCTGGTCCAACGATCAATGATTCTGCTAACAAAACTTCATTATATAATTCGTAAACATAATTTTGATATTTGACTTCACTCTGCGAGACCATGTCTAAATAATCCCGTTCAACTGCAAAGGCATTCATGAAAGCACGCATCTCTAATTCTTTTTCTGCACCAGTAAACTCAGGCCGCTTCACTACCTCCAACCAAGCTCTAGCAAAATCTCGAGTTCTAGTCCGCTGCTTTTGACTCATTAGGTCAAAAATCACTGATTTTCTGACATTGTCAGGTAAATACATCTTGTTGATCTTATCAATTGCCCGATGCACCATCTCGACCCGCAATTCATCGATCTCTTTAGCAGCCGATTGACTGTCGATTTCCTTCGGCAGAATAAATTGGAAGACAATTGTTGGTACAATCAAGCTCAAGATGATCAAAAAACTTTCTGACATTAAAACTAAATTAAAATCACCCACACGAACGTGGACTTCTGCCAATGTATAAGCTAAAGCCAACGTCACGGCCCCATGGACACCGCCTAACGAAAAGATCCAACCCGCACGATTATTTAATTTTAAACGAATTCGACTATAAATATAGCGAGTTGCTACATTTATAACGTACAAAATAAGTCCAATCCAAACCCAGTTGAGTGATTTCGTAGTAATTTTGTCATCTATAATAATTTTGACAAACATGTAACCTAAAATAACAAAAACTGTACTATTAAAAGTTTCAGTAATCAAAGAAACTAAGCCCATCCCTTGATGTACTTGGGGTGCATTAGTCAACTTACTTCTTTGAGCTTCAGCATTATGAACCAAACCTGCACAAACCACAGCAATTATTCCTGAAACGTGGATTTTTTCAGCCAAATAGTAAATTACCAGTGGTGTAACAACGTACAAAATATTTTGAGCGTTTAAGGAATTAAAAGAACTTCTAATAATGATTTGTCGGAAAAGAACAATCACAAAAGCTGTTAGAAAGCCAAACAAGACTCCTCCTACAGCTGAAATCAGGAAATCTTCAATAGTCTGAGTGTAATTAACATAACCATTAATATACCAAAGAGCTGCCATGTTCAACAAAATGATTCCTGAAGCATCATTGAAGAGTGATTCTAATTTCAAAAAAGTTCCCTCTTCCTTTGGAACTTCCAAACCATTAGTAACTGACTCCATCGCTGTTGCATCGGTTGGCGTACTGACTGCTGCTAAAATAAAAGCCAATGGCAAACTGATTCCTGCAAATAGATGGACTCCGACACCAGCAAAAAATAAACAGCACAATACTAGAAAAACTGCTGTCTGAATGATGTGCTTAATTTCCTTCCCTACCATTCGTAATTGAGTGGCTTGACCTTCAAAAAATAGTAATGGAGCAACGATCAAACCAATAAAAATTTCTGAATTAAAATGTTCGATATACCCACTCAAAGGTATCAAAGCAATTAATCCACCCATCAACATACTGATATAACTAACGGAAATTTTTTGGAAAGCTTGAGCCATTAGAATACTAATCACGGCTGCCAAAATTAAAATAAACGTCGAAATCATCAAATTCATAACTTTTCCCTCTAATCAAAATAAATATATCATAGAGCGCTGAAAAGCCTTACTGATAAGGCTTCTAATAGTTTGAAAAAAGTCTAACTTTTTAGCTTTCTGGCATAATTGTTTCACATGGAACATATGGTATTCATAACGCCGTTTCAATACTATATATGGTGTATGACTAAATTACGAAAAAAAGTGCTATTTTTTCAAAGTAATTTTGAATCGAAAATTTCAATAACAAGTTAGCCACTTGGACAAAATAAATTGAATCCAAGTGATATCAGTATTTGAAGTTTATAAATATGTCTTTAAG
>NZ_JAYKTX010000014.1:0-56912 GCF_036913615.1 Companilactobacillus miaonis
GCTTTCAAATCAAAACTATATTTAACCATACAAAAAGTGCTCCATAATCATTAGATTTCTTGTCTAACAATTATGAAGCACTTCAATTACCTTGGTCTATTTGCCTTAATGTTCGAGAGTTGACTATGTCCTGTCCCGCTCTTTTATCTATTCAGTTTTAATCGAATAATCTTATCAATTTCAGTGACAAGTAAAACAATTGCACCGGCAGCAGTTGCCAGTCCCCATTCCAACATTGAAATCGGTCCAGTTGAAAAGATTGTTTGCATGAAAGGAACGTAAGTCAAAATCAGTTGCAAGATCATCATTAAACCGACAAAGACGAAAACTTTTGAATTGGAGAATAATTCTTTAGATAGAGCCAATTTTGGAGTTCGAATGTTAAATAAGTAGAAAATTTTTCCGAGAATCAAAGTGTTCACCATAGTTGTGCTAGTGATTATATCATTAACACCACGACTTCGTAGGAAGACATCGATCATTAAACTGACCGCAGCAATTAAGATTGCAACGTAAGTCATTTGGAAAATATCGTGTCGATTCATTAGTTTGCTACCAGTTTTACGAGGTTTACGTTTCATAATGCCGTCTTCAGCTGGTTCAAAAATCAGAGCAAATTGAATCGTAATTGCGGAAACCATGTTGATCCATAACAACTGACTAGGTTGAAGTGGAATCTCTTGTTTAGTCAAAATGGCATAGGCAACGATCAAACCTTCAGAGAAGGAAATTGGTAGAAGATAGAGAATACTTTTCTTGATATTGTCGAAAATTCTTCGTCCTTCTTTGATAGCAGAAGACATAGTCGCAAAGTTATCATCAGTCAAAATCATGTCAGCGGAATCTTTCGCAACGTCAGTACCTTTGATTCCCATAGCTACACCGATATCAGCTTTCTTCAAAGCAGGAGCATCGTTGACACCGTCACCTGTCATAGCTGTGACTTTGTTATCTTTTTGAAGAGCTTCGATGATCTCTAATTTATTACTTGGAGTAGTACGAGCAAAGACTTGGTTATCGTTAGCGGCAACAATCTTTTCATCATCAGTCAAAGCATCCCATTGGGTACCAGTGATTGCATGAATTTCATCAGCTAATCCTAATTTTTCACCGATAGCTTTAGCAGTAATAGCATTGTCACCAGTAATCATCTTAACTTCAACGCCGGCACTACGCATAACTTTTAGTGATTCGATAACTTCTTCTCGAGGAGGGTCGATGATAGCAACTAAACCTAAGAAATTCAAGCCATCGACAATCATTTCATGAGTTACTTCATCAGTATTGTCAGGTTCTTTTTCAAAACCAACGGCAATGACACGTTTACCTTCTTTAGAGAAAGATTCAACTTTTTGAACCCAATAATCGTAATTGAAATTACTATCTTGAGTTTTAGCCATTTCCAAGAGTTTATCAGGAGCACCCTTGACGAAGAGGATGCGCTCATCTTGGTCATTTTTAACGATTTTACCGATGTAGCGATAGTCTGAATCGAAAGGTAGGATATCTAGTTCTTGGTAGTGTGGTTTTTCACCATAAGGGAAAACTTTGTGATAAAGCGTTAAGAAAGCACCATCGGTTGGTTCACCACTGATAGTCCATTGACCATTTTCATTGATTAACTCAGTATCATTGGCGTAATAGCCAGCCTCCAAAAGTAACTGCAATTTCTGATTTATTTCAACAGGTTGACCATTATTAGTGATTTGACCAGTTGGCTCAAAGCCTGTTCCACTGACTTGTAATTCTTGATCATCAATCAAAATGTCGGTAACGGTCATTTCATTTTTAGTCAAAGTACCAGTTTTATCAGTTGCAACTACATCGACTGAACCGAGAGTTTCAACAGCAGGTAAAGTTTTTACGATTGTATTTTGCTTTTTGGCCATATCACTAACACCTTTAGCCAAAATAACCGAAGTTGTCGCGGGCATTCCTTCAGGGATAGCACCAACCATCATGGCAACGACGGCTAGAGCTAGAACTGGTAAAGCATATGTGTCAAAGAGTAAGCCAATGATAAAAATAGCGATTGAGGCAATCACGATAAAGTAGGAGACACGTGTCCCTAAGCTATCGATAATCGCCATCAACGGAGTCTTTCGTTGCTTTACAGAACTAACTTCTTGGGAAATTTTACCGATTTCTGTATCACCAGCAGTAGCAACCACTAGTCCTGTACCACTACCATTAGTGACGGCAGTTGAAGCAAAGGCCATATTAGTCTGTTCTGCTAGCGGAATCTCTTCATTTGACAAAGCAATTTTAGTTTTTTCAACTGAATTGGATTCACCCGTCAAAGCAGACTCCTGGATGCGAAGATTGTCAGAGTTAATAATTCTTAAATCAGCCGGTACATTATCACCAGCTTCTAAGAAAACAGTATCGCCGACGACTAAATCTTCTGCCGGGATATCTTTTCTTTGGCCATCTCGATAAACGGTTGCTTCAATTGAAAGCATCTGTTTAATTTTTTCCAGGGCATCTGAAGCATTACTTTCCTGGTAGTAGCCAATAATAGCATTAATAACGACTACTAAACCGATAATGATCGAGTCGGAATAATGTCCCATTAATAACGTGATGATGGTTGAAGCAATCAACACGTAAATCACCATATTATTGAATTGGCGTAGGAAAATTTTCCATTTTGGTGTTTTATGTGATTCTAATTTATTAGGACCATTTTCAAGCAGCCGCTCTTTAGCCTCTTGACTAGTAAGTCCTTTAGTTAAGTCATTTGTTTGATATATTTCTTTTAATTTGTCAAAGCCTATCTGATAAGGTTTAGGTTTCAATTTACATCTCCTTGAATTTTGAGTTTAAAAAAAGCGCATTGCTAAAAAGTAATGTGCTAACTCAGCTTCGAATTCGATGTAAGAAATAGAAAAGTTTCGTTTTCAGTTAAAATGTCACTCCCTCAAATTTTTGCGTAAGCTAAAGATATCAAGAATTCTATATCATGTCAATATTATAATCTGAATTAAATATTTCTAATAATATACAAACAGTAAATTTGGAGTATACCATTTTATTGGTAGTCTAGCCCAATTGTATTTATGTAAGCGGTTAACAATCTTGCAGACACATATTTTTTAGATATAATTCTTGCAACATTGAATGTATACCAGTATCATAGGGTTTGTTAAAAATGTTCTACTCACACAAGGAGGAAAATAGGAAAATGAAAACCTATCTTCAACGGATGGGCCGATCACTTCAACTTCCAGTAGCTGTTTTACCAGCTGCCGCTTTACTTGAAGGTATTGGTCACTGGTTACCACAAAATTGGGGCTTGTCACAGTTTTTGCAAGTTGGTGGTACTGCGATTTTAAGTCAATTAGCATTGTTGTTTGCAATTGGTCTTTCAATCGGAATGTCAAAGGTTAAAGATGGAGCAGCTGCGATGGCAGGGGTTGTCGCTTACATTGTTCCAACTTACGTTTTAGCACCCAACCAAGTTGCTTTATTAAAAGGTATTAATGTGAAGGCGGTCGATCCAGCTTTCAATGCGATTGCGGGAAATGTTTTCATTGGTATCGTTGCCGGACTAATTGCAGCGGCTTTGTTCGATCGATTTCATGAAACAAAGTTGCCAATGGCTTTATCATTTTTCAGTGGTAAACGTCTAGTACCAATCTTGGCTACTTTGGTAATGTTATTAGTTTCTGTAGTCTTACTATTTATTTGGCCAGTTCTATACAATGCTTTGATTAGTTTTGGTAAATTCTTTGTCAGTCTTGGCGCTGTCGGTGCAGGACTATTCGGATTCTTCAACCGTTTATTGATTCCAACTGGTTTGCATCAAGCTTTGAATCAAGTGTTCGAATTTAATATTGCTGGTATCAATGATATCGGTAATTTCTGGGCCAACAAAGGAACAAAAGGTGTAACTGGTATGTATCTAGCTGGTTATTTCCCAGTGATGATGTTTGGTCTTCCTGCTGGAGCTTTAGCTATTTATAAAAATGCTTTACCTGAAAGAAAGAAGACAACTGCTGGTTTAATGATGGCCGGTGCTTTTGCTTCATTCTTTACCGGTGTTACTGAACCACTTGAATTCTCATTTATGTTTGTCGCTTGGCCATTATATGTGATCCATGCCGTTTTAACAGGTTTATCAATGGCTTTTGCAGCATTTATGCATTGGACAGCCGGATTCACTTTCAGTGCTGGGCTAGTTGATTATATTTTAAGTTTCCACATGCCAATTGCTAATAAGCCTTATATGCTATTAGTTCAAGGTATTGTGATGGCATTTATTTATTACTTCGTATTTGATTTTGCAATTAAGAAATTTAACTTAATGACACCAGGTCGTGAACCATTAGATGATAGTAGTAATGACCAAAGTGTTGAAGTAGCAACATCTGATAAAGATGACAAGTATATGATTGCTGCTAAAAAGATTTATGCAGGTATCGGTGGTCACGATAATATCAGCGTGATCGATAACTGTACTACACGTTTACGTCTACAATTAAAAGATACAGGACTTGCTAACAAGTCACAAATTATGAGCGCAAATGTTAATGGTATCAATGTTTTGGATAAAACTAATATTCAAATCATCGTTGGTACCGAAGTTCAATTCGTCGCTGATGATTTGAAGAAATTGTACGATGAAAATGCGACTGTTTCTGCACCTACAAAAGAAGAAAAAGCTCCGGTAGAGGAAAAGCCAGTCGGTGATTTCAAATCTGGAGAAACTGATACTTTCTATGCCGTAGCAAACGGACAAGTAGAGGATATCGAAGAAGTTTCAGATCCTACTTTTGCTCAAAAAATGTTGGGTGATGGCTATGCTGTCGTTCCAACTGATGGAAAAATTGTTGCCCCAGTTGATGGAACAATCAGTTCAATTTTCCCAACAAAACATGCGCTAGGAATTAAGACTGAAAATGGTTTGGAAATTCTAGTTCACATGGGAATCGATACCGTTCAATTAAAAGGTAAACCATTTGATATCAAGGTTGCTGAAGGCCAAGTTGTCAAACATGGTGACCAAATTGCTGATGTTGATTTGAAGCAAATCACTGATGCTGGTAAGAAGACTGATATGATGGTCATTGTTACTAACATGCCAGGAGTTGCTTACATGAAGTACAACGTTTTGGATCAAGCTGTTAAAGCAGATCAAGAAGTTGTCAAAGTTAAAATTAAGTAATTAAAAAGAACCTCCAGAGAAATCTGAAGGTTCTTTTTTTGTGCTTTTATGAAGCGCGCTTGTTCCACTCTCTAATTAAAACGAGTTGCACAAGCCAGGCTCAGCCACATAGCTACATTCCCCAAATCACACACAAGCCCGGTGTGCAATTCGTGAAATTAGGCTATCTGTCTGAGCCTAAGCGGCCTGTTCCACTCTCTGATTATCCAAGAAATTCGAAAACATCTTTTCTGTTATATAAATGTAGAACTTTTTCTAGTAAGAATTGTAAAGCAATTGAAGCAACAATGGGAACGACTAACCAACTGATTAGGACTAGTAGAATATTTAAACCGGCTTCCATGGAGGCAAGTGGTCCAACTAATCCAACTAGACCGAATCCAGCTGAAGCAGGAGTTCCTGATACTGTGAATAATGCTACTGGAATAGCAGAAATTGCGGCGGTCAATAGACAAGGGATGAGGATGATAGGTTTGCGGAATAGATTAGGCATCATCATCTTCATTGCGCCTAAAGCGATGGCGATAGTTACACCAGGCTTGTTGATCTTCCATGAATTAACTACTAGGACAATGGTTGTTGCGGCAACGCCCATGGCTGCGGCCCCAGCTGAAATACCATTCAATTGGATCGCCATACCGATAGCAACAGTAGAAATTGGTGAAATAATTATTGCGGCAAAAGCACAACTTATTAAGATACACATGATAATTGGTTGTAAGTTAGTAAATGAATTGATTCCATCACCAATGGCTTTGGTAATGTCGGTTACGTATGGATAGAGGTAAAAACCAATTAATCCAGCACCGACACCGACGACGATTGGTGTTAATACAATTGCCACGGAACCAAATTTATTACCAATCAAAAGAATTAAACCAACGGCAATAGCGGCAGTTAACATAGTGTTGATGATGTCACCAGTACCAGCTCCGATGTAAGCTTGAGCCTTACTGTCGAACTTGATGACTCCGGAACCAACAAAAGCAGCACCGGCAACAACTACCATCGGCATTGGTTTAAATTCAAATTGTAGGGCAATCAAAGCCCCAATTAATAATGGTGTAGCGAGTTGAAAAATAATTGCCATTTGACCAATGGCTAAAGCAAAAGGATTGTTACCGAACAGTTTTAAAATAGCAGCTAAAACAGCATTGGGAATCAATCCTACGATAATACCGGTAGCGGTTCCTGATAAAATTTTGTTTAAGAATACTTTGGCTGTTAATTTCTGGTTCATAACAATTACCCCCTGTAATTTTAGTTATTTAGCACCAAGAATATCTTCCTTACAGTGAATTAATTGTGTTAATAGATCACAGTATGGTGTAGGAATGTCATACTTCTTACCTTTACGAGAAACGGCTCCGTTGATGTAGTCGATTTCTGTTAAACGGTGATTATTGATCAAATCTTGATACATTGATGGATAGTGTTTACCGATCGTATCAGGATCGAAGCAAGATTCAACGTGTTCAACGACTTCTTTAACGTCAAGGTCAACGCCTTCATGTTTTGCAACGGCAGCAAATTCATTTACGACAGTTACCACGATGTCGTGAGCTGGTTTTGTAGCACCAAATTCAGCCATGTTGACATCAAGAATTGAGCAAAGACAGTTCATTGTTCCGTTAACACAGGCTTTACGATAAATTGAATAGTGAATATTATCAGAATATTTAGCATTCAAGCCGGATTCGGATAAAGTCTTAGCAAGATCTTTAGCTGCATTTTCTTGATCCTGACCAAGATTTTGTAGTTCGACTGAACCATTACCAAAGAGTTTAACTTCACCTGGTCCAACTAAACCGGCAGTCCACATAGTATTACCGATGAAGATATTCTTCATTGGAATGTACTTTTCGATAGTATCTTCGTGACCGATTCCGTTTAGTAAACAAAGAATCTTTGTGTTGTCAGCGATAAGTGGTTTAACATCTTGTAACATTTGAGCTAATTGCATTGATTTTGTGAATAAAATAATCAAATTAGCTTTTGTGTCACTCTTAACTTCAGATTGAAGCATAACTGGGATGTGTTCTGTAATGTCTTCACCATTAAAGTTAGCCTTCAAACCATTTTGACGAATAGCTTCAACGTGAGCTGGCCAGCCATCAACTAGAGTAACGTCATTGCCCCCTCTGTGAAGCATAATTCCGAAGCGACTACCCATGGCACCCGCACCTGCGATGATAATTTTCATCATATCCACTCCTTTGTGATTTCTTTAACTATATTATACTTTAACAGTTGTGAAGAAATCCACAAGTAATTAGTGTAAATGTTTTTATAAAATTGATGTTATTTTATTATTACTAATAATAATTTTACCAATATGTGATTAGTGTTTATCATCATTGGTGGGGGATTACTCTCTAGTTAAGGCCCTGTGGATCATCTTTTGATTGAGAAGTTGGGAAGTTTCATTCCAGTAAGCATCTAAATCGTTTTTTGATGATTCTTTTCCTTATTGTATGTAGAAATGGTTAACTGTCCGAAAAGTGATTTCCAACCAATACTTTTTGAATGATTGGGCCTATAAAAACTAACTCTTTTAATGTCGACGTCGACGAGATTAGTTGAGACAGCAATTAGCTTTCAAATTTTTTTAAGTAGTAATCGAGGAAAAATTTTGTTACTGATCATAAATTATTTCGGGAAAAAGTGTTTGTAAATATAGGTATAGACCGTTTTCTGCAAATTCAACTCTTTTCTTTGATTTTTTTAATGTCCATAAATGTTATTGAAACCAAACATCATCATGTTATACAAAGGAAACAATTGAAAATGTAATATTGATGAAATGGACATTTAGCATCAATTTAGCTAAGTTCCAATGATTGTTAGCGGTAACAGTGAAAATGTTGTAAAAATAAGAAGACTTTCAAATATCACAATTTAACTAAAAAATGCCTAAAAAGAATCGTATTAAAATTATTATCTTTTTTGATTTTAAGCATAATTATTGATATTTCGGCTTTAATTTGAGTGCCAATTTGATCAAAAATAATGCCAAAAGTGCCCATTAGTTATTTATTTGAATTGTGGTCTAGACTTTTTTATAAAAAGGGGTGTTTTTTTTCTGAAAAAATGATATTATGTAAGGGTTCACATGAAGGGTGAGCTCTATTAAAGCGATTTATTTAGATATTATTCATTAATTGTTAATTGACTACTACGAGGTGGTCAAAGTAAGCGCTTTAATAATGTAAATACATAAGGAGGATGAAACATGGTTGGAATTATTATTGCAAGCCATGGTGACTTTGCCGACGGCATCAAGATGTCTGGTTCAATGATTTTCGGTGAACAAAAAGATGTTCAATCCGTAACATTGCAACCAAGCATGGGGCCTGATGATTTGAAGGCAAAATTGGAAGAAGCTGTTTCTAAGCTTGAAGACCAAGAACAAGTTTTGTTCCTAGTAGATCTTTGGGGTGGAACTCCATTCAACCAAGTAAATGGTTTGTTCGAGGCACATAAAGATAAGTGGGCTATCGTTGCTGGTCTAAACTTACCTATGCTTATCGAAGCTTATGCTTCACGTATGTCAATGAAATCTGCACACGAAATTGCTGCACATATCATTGAAACTGCCAAAGATGGTGTAAAGGTTCGTCCAGAATCACTACAACCAAAGACGGCAGCACCAAAAGCTGCTCCTAAGACAGTTTCAGGTGGTAAACCCGGTTCAATGAAATACGTTCTTGCTCGTATCGATTCACGTCTATTGCATGGACAAGTTGCTACAGCATGGTCTAAATCAGTTGTTCCTACACGTATCATCGTTGTTTCAGATAATGTTGCAAAAGATGATCTTCGTAAACAATTGATCATGCAAGCTGCACCAGTTGGTGTTCACGCACACGTTATTCCTATTAAGCAAATGATCAAGATTGCTAAGGATGACAAACATTTTGGTGGTGAACGTGCATTACTATTGTTCGAAACACCACAAGATGTTGAAAGAGCAGTTGAAGGGGGAGTTCCATTGAAGACAATCAACGTTGGTTCAATGGCTCACTCAGTTGGTAAAGTTCAACCTAATAAGGTTTTGGCTTTCGACCAAAATGATATTGATACATTTAAGAAATTGGAATCACAAGGCATCAAGTTCGATGTTCGTAAAGTTCCAACAGATTCTGAAGACAATCTTGATAATATTATGAAGAAAGCCCAAGCAGAATTAGATAAGAACAAACAATAATTTTTATTCAGAAATAAAACGGAGGATTAATAATCATGCAATTAAATGCTATTCAGATTATTCTTGTCGTTTTAGTATCATTCCTAGCTGGTATGGAAGGTATTTTGGATCAATTCCACTTCCATCAACCAGTTATCGCATGTACTTTAATCGGCTTAGTTACAGGTCAATTGTTACCTTGCCTTATCCTAGGTGGTTCACTACAAATGATCGCTTTAGGTTGGGCTAATATCGGTGCTGCCGTAGCACCCGATGCCGCTTTGGCATCTGTCGCTTCAGCTATTATTCTTGTTCTTGGTGGTCAAGGACAAAAAGGTGTCGGTTCAGCTATTGCTATTGCCGTTCCTTTAGCCGTTGCTGGTTTGTTACTAACAATTCTTGTTCGTACACTTGCAACTGGTATTGTTCACATTATGGATAAAGCTGCCGAAGAAGGTAGTTTTAGAAAAATCGATTTCTGGCAATATGTAGCTATTTGTTTACAAGGTCTACGTATCGCTATCCCTGCAGCATTGATCTTAGCTATCGGTGCTGGCCCTGTTAAGGCTATGTTAAATGCTATGCCTACTTGGTTGACAGATGGTTTGTCAATCGGTGGTGGTATGGTTGTTGCCGTTGGTTACGCAATGGTTATCAACATGATGGCTAGTCGTGAAGTATGGCCATTCTTTGCAATTGGTTTCGTACTTGCAACAGTTACAGATTTAACACTTATTGGTCTTGGTACTATCGGTGTTTCATTGGCGCTCATCTACTTGAAATTATCTAAATCAGGTGGCAATGGTGGTTCAAACGGTGATGGAGGTTCTTCCAACACCGGTGATCCAGTCGGCGACATTATAGATAACTATTAAGGGAGGAGAACATAAAAATGGCAGATCAAGTTAAAATCTCAAAAAAAGATAGAATCTCCGTTTGGTGGCGTTCAACATTCCTCCAAGGTTCATGGAACTACGAACGTATGCAAAACGGTGGCTGGGCATACTCATTGATCCCAGTTTTGAAAAAATTATATAAGACAAAAGAAGACCGTGCCGCTGCTTTGAAGCGTCACTTGGAATTCTATAATTGTCACCCATACTTAACTTCACCTATTCTTGGTGTAACAATGGCTTTGGAAGAGGAACGTGCAAACGGTGCTCCTATCGATGATGTTACAATCCAAGGTGTTAAAGTTGGTATGATGGGTCCTTTGGCTGGTATTGGTGATCCTGTGTTCTGGTTCACTGTTAAGCCTATTATCGGTGCTTTAGCTGCATCACTTGCTATGACTGGTAATATTCTTGGACCAATCATTTATTTCGTTGCATGGAATGCTATTCGTATGGCCTTCATGTGGTACACACAAGAACTTGGCTACAAAGCCGGTTCAAAGATTACTGAAGATGTTTCTGGTGGTGTTCTACAAGACATCACAAAAGGTGCTTCAATTCTAGGTATGTTTATTCTAGGTTCCTTGATTAACCGTTGGGTTACTATTAAATTTACGCCAACAGTTTCAACCGTTAAATTATCTAAGGGTGCTTACATTGATTGGTCAAAACTCCCTTCAGGTGCACAAGGTATCAAGGAAGCTTTGCTTCAACAACAAAGTGGTCTATCATTGACTGCACACAAAGTGACAACATTGCAAGATAACTTGGATCAATTGATTCCTGGTTTAGCAGCTTTACTACTAACATTATTCTGCATGTGGTTACTAAAGAAGAAAGTTTCTCCAATCGTTATCATTCTTGGCTTGTTCGTTGTTGGTGTTGTCCTACACGTTCTACATATTATGTAATTGTTTGAAACTTTCAATGGAGTGGACTCATTTAGAGTTCACTCTTTTTTGATAATATGAAATGTTCGCTATATAATATTTTTAACAAAGTAAGGGAAGTGATGAGTTGGTCCAATCGTTGAATACAAAATCGGATTTAGTCATTCAAGGGACTTCGCATTTAGGTTTGACTGACTATGGGAAAATTATGGTTGGAGATAAAGGCTTCGAATTTTATGACGACCGTGATGTAAACAATTATATTCAAATACCATGGACAGAAGTTACAAAAGTGGTTGTTTCAGTAATGTTTGGGGGTAGATGGATTCCACGTTACGCATTACAAACTAAGAGTAACGGGATGTTTACATTCTCTTCAAAGGACCCAAAGAAAGTTTTGAGGGCAATTCGAGTTTATATAAAACCAGAGAATATTGTTAAATCGTTGACATTTTTCCAAGTTGTCAGACGAGCTTTCAAAAGAAAATAAAGATGGAGAGTTTGTTGCTCCAGACTAAATAGAAGGTTTTATTATATTTAACTCTAAAACTAAATAAAGAAGCTGAATTAGTGCTACATGCATTAATTCAGTTTTTTTATTTTTACAACCAAACTTGATAAAGAACCGTCCTTTGATTACCCGGTGCTATTTGTTTTAAGAAGAAATTGCTATGTTGGAAAACGGAACGTAATGTCAAAAAATTTCATGCCAACCAGCGACAAAATTTCTATTTTTAGGACAAAATTTTGGATAAATTAACTATTATGTCTTATCTTAAAGTTAGTCAAAAACAGTCAAGGTGATTGATATGGAAAACGGATTACGATTCGTCAGAAAACCCAGTTTCAAACCTCTGTTAGGCAGTATTTTTTTAGGAGCAGCACTTGGAATTATTGGACTCGTGATTTTTCATTGGGTTTTATTAAGCGTAGCTCTTGCAGTAAGTGGCTTTTTAATTGATAGCTTGGTTTTATATCCGAATTCAAAAGAATTGGATACAAGCTGGTTTATTGATCAAAGTGACCTGTATTATATTGATACTAGTTCCTGGTGGAAGAAAGTACATTTAATATATCTACCTTTCGATACTAAAATGAAGAATCTGCCATTAGTTAAAATCAAAAAGTATCAAATTATAAAAAAACATGAAATTATGAATACAAAAAAAATCGATGGTGGAAGTTTACAGACTCCCTTATTTACGCAATGTCGATACTTAATAATTCAAACTGATGATGAGACTTTAAGACTTAATTTAACTTGGAATCAATTTGGAGAACAAAACGTATCTTCACAAATTGAATTAATAAAAACAATTTTAGACAATAGAAATAGTCGCTAATTTAGATTGGCGGCTATTTTTGTACAAATAAATATTTACGAAATACATGAAGGGTGGTTTTAAAGGCATGATTAGTTTTGCGGTAAACCTGTATTTCAACAATTAAATAATAGTTTATCGAACGCGTTTCATGTCAAGAAGTTTTTCTATATAATTCTTAGTATATCTAGTTAGGAGGCTTTATGAAATTTTTAAAGAGTAACATCACCAAGATAGTTGTCACAAGTTTAATTTTTCCCGTATCAATGGTCGTTATGTCATTTATATTACGTTACCAAACGATTAACAATGATATTTGGCAAATGATGGTCGATTTGTTAGTTTTTCTAGTTGCTTATTTATTAAATTGGAAGTATCTGCATGAAAATGTGTCATGGATAGGAAAAGATACGACAATTTTTCAGCAATTATACACAGCACTACCAGCTTTTATTCTTATTGCCTTAATGAATTCGGCTACCTTATCAGAACCTGATCTGACTTTTAAATTTAAAATAGTTTTAACTTGCTTAGCGATTGGTCTGGCGGAAGAATATATTTGTCGCGGACTTTTATTAGGATTGGCATTGAAATTGTTTCATCAAAACGTCTTAGGATCAGTACTTTTCTCCAGTGTCATATTTGGTTGTCTTCATTTAACAAATTTGGCTTCATTGCCAATTGGTTACGTTGCGGGACAAGTCATTTTCGCTTCAGCAATCGGAATGTTGTTTGGGACCGTTTATGTTAAAACGAAGAGTCTTTGGATTGTAATTGGTCTTCACGCTTTGCGGGACATGTTTCCGATGTTTTCACCTAGTTTGATGAAAGAAGCTGGTCAAATGCAGTTTTCAATGGTGACACTTTATACTACGATCGTCATGTTTGCGATAGCTTTTTTTATTTCTTATCAACAATTAAAGAATTTTTCCGTACAAAAATAGCCGGCTTTCGCCGACTTTTTTATTTTAATTTTAATGGTTGTGTCATATCAAGAAATCCATTAGTTTGAATATTTTTGAAATACATTGTGACATCAGAATCAGTATTTTTAACTTTCACGATTAAGGCTCCGTCAAAACTCTTGCCAGGTAAAACTAGGCCACCGTTACTGGAATTGATCAGTGCTGCATAATCACCTTTGGCTCCCGTTGGAGAAAGTGTTTCACCATCTTGTTTTAAGACGATAGCATTATTTTGTACTCGTTGTGGGATTTCAGAGTTGGAAGTCTTGTTAGTGTAGTTATATTTGACTAATAAAGCCGCGTCACCATTGGCATCTTTTACTAATTTTACTTCGTTAGAAATTTTGAAGGTATACCAATCAGTATCATAAGTTAAATCGTTATAAGTCCCAGCATTTTTAATTTGATTTTGGGTTTGCTTTTCAGTTTTTTCGGTTTGTTGATTATCACTTTTTTGCTCTTTAGGAGTTGTTTCTTTTTCAACTTTTTGTTCTTTTGCTTTTTTAGGTGTTACTTTCTTGGGTGACACTTTTTTGGTTTTCTTTTTAGTTTCAACTTTTTCTATTTTATGAGTTTCAGATGTTGGCTTGGCAGCTTCTTTATTAGAATCGACTTTCCAAAATGTCACTATACCAATTATCAGAACGATTATTAAAATAATTGTTATATAAAACGGCTTTCTTTTGTAAAACGGCAGGTGTTTACGACGAAAACTTTCACGTGTCATATTAGATCTAGAATTATTGTTATGCCCATTCATAGCGTTTCTCCCAGTTAAATAATCCGACTATAATGTTTTACCACCATCATAGCATATTTATTAACCGTCAATTAATTAACTAAAAAATGCTAAGAATTTTTTAAAAAAGGAAAATCAAATAAAAGTGTTGAACCGACTTTTGAAAAGTGGTATAAATATCTGGTCGATATTGATGAGATGTTATTTTTAAAGAAGGGGGTCGCAATGATGATGTTGTTTAGAAATCATGGCGATTATGAAGTTACTTGTAATTTCTTGAGCAAAGAGGGACAAGAAATTGCTAAAAAGCGCATTTGTCATAATGTTTCCAAGAAGGAAGCTCGTGAAGGTATGAGAGATTATGTTACCAACAGATTCTCTGATATCATAGATGTCGCTCATCCCATTAAAGTTGTTGCAAAACTTGCAAAATAAGAATTTACAATTTATTAACTACTCAAAAGACGGAGTCAAATCTAACTGATTTGGCTTCGTTTTGCGTCATAAGAAAAATGTTCAATTTTTTTATAATCCGTTACGTGATTGTTATGATAGAAGCAGGAGGCTTAGTTATGGATCATGAAAAAGTAACAGGTAAACGCTTTTTTTATGTCACAGCTTTGAATGTGATTATTACAATTACGGAATTTGTTGGCGGCTTTGTTTCTGGTAGTTTGGGTCTTATTTCAGATGCGTTTCACAATTTAGAGGACTCACTTTCAATTGTGATTTCGTTTGTTGCAAACGTGATTGGACAAAAGAAAAATGACGTCCAAAAAACTTTTGGCTATAAGCGAGCTGAAATTTTAGCGGCATTTGTTAATTCAATAATTTTAGTAGTTATTACAGTTATGATGGTTTTTGAATCTTTTAAGAGACTAACGCAACCACAATCGATTAATGGATCTTTGATGATGGTTGTTTCCTTGATTGGCTTGGCGGCTAATTTTGTGTCGATGTTGATTCTTTTTTCAGGTTCAAAAAATAATTTGAACATTAAAGCAACTTTTTTACATATGCTGTCAGACACTTTGTCTTCAATTGGTGTGTTTGTAGCCTCGATTTTTGTCATTTTGTTTAAATGGAATTGGGTCGATCCAGTGATTACGATAATCATCGCAATTTGGCTTTTAAAGGAGGCCTTTAGCGTTGTTATTGAGACAGTCAATATCTTAATGGAAGCTAGTCCTAAAATTGATTTAGACGCCGTTTCTGCAGCTATTTTGACAGTTCCAGAAATCGTTAAGGTTCATCATGTTCATTTGTGGATGATCGACGAGAATCATATCATGCTGGATGCACACATCAATGTGAAGAAAACTTGCAATATGGATTAGTTGGACCATTTGTATGACGTAGTTGATAAATTGTTGCTCGATAAATTTCAAATTACTCATGTAACCTTACAAGCAGAGTGCTCTCGAGGTTTAGATAACTCGTTGATAGACTAATTCCTGAAGGTAGATTGTGTTAAGATTAGTAAGTAATTTTATATGAAAGTTGGAATGTCTATTTATGGTAAAACTTGTAATGGTCAGACATGGTGAGAGTACAGCCAACGCTTTGAATCAATATACAGGGTGGAATAATGTTGGCTTGACAACTGAGGGAAGAGTTCAAGCCCATTATGCCGCAAAGCAGTTGCAGGGGTTTGAATTTGAACACGTTCACACCTCAGTTTTGAAACGAGCAATCATTACAGCCTATATTATTCAAGATGATTTAAATCTTAATTATGTGCCAATAACTAAAAGTTGGCGCTTGAATGAAAGACATTATGGAGCCTTACGTGGGCAAAATAAAGATGAAACGAGAAGAGAATTTGGTGAACAGCAAGTTCATTTGTGGAGAAGAAGCTTTTATTCAGTTCCACCTAAATTGGCTCAACCAGATCCTAATGATGGTCCTTATAAATATTTTGAACCAAGAATAATGCCAGTAGCAGAAAGTTTGTATGATGCTTATAAACGAATCGTTCCGTATTATGTAGATCATGTTGCTAATCGTTTGCTCGATGGTAAGAATCAATTGATTGTTGCTCATGGAAGTACGATTCGGGCCTTGATCAAATATATTGAGGGTATTAGTGATCAAGATATTGATGGTGTCGAAGTTGCAAATGGCATGCCTTTGATTTATGAATTTGATGATCGTTTAAATATTATTAATAGTAACCGTCAAAATAAGTAGTGTCCCTAAAGTTGAAAAGCTTTGGAGACATTTTTTATTTAAAAAATTTACTTTCTTCAGAATAAAATGCTTTCATTTTATAGATTATGAGGTACACTATTTAAATGGTCTAGATATTTGAAAAGGTTTTATGCCAAGTAGACAAAATAAACAAAAAAAGTAATAAATGTGTTATTCTAGAATTTATGTTTTTAACGCATACAAATTATTACTTGTAAAAGTATCAATATTTTTAGAATTAGAGGAAGTTTTTATGAATATTTTAATTGCACTGATACCAGCATTAGGTTGGGGTTTTATGCCAATCATTACTGGAAAAATTGGTGGTTCTCCAGTTAATCAAATGTTTGGAATTGGTGCCGGAGCAACTATAGTTGGGTTTATCGCTTACCTAATTACTCAACCAGCGGTTAATACGACCGCCTTTTGGTTCTCAGTTTTGTGTGGAGCTTTATGGACGATTGGTCAGATAGGTCAATTCATTTCTTTCAAACGAATTGGCGTTTCAGGCACGGTTCCTTTATCAACTGTCTTTCAATTAGTTGGTAATTCAATTATTGGGATGTTGATCTTTGGTGATTGGAGTGGCGTACAATCCAAAATAATCGGTATTATAGCTTTATTGATCGTTGTGGCAGGTGCCTCCGTTTCGGATAGCACAGAAGGCAATAAAATGGAATTCAAGGATGCCATGTTCTTACTTTGTACAACAGTTGGATTTTGGATTTATTCATCATTTCCAAATATGCCGATTGTTAAGGATCAAAGCGGTACAGCTATCTTTTTACCAGAAATGTTGGGAATTCTCGTTGGAGCAATGATTTATGCATTATTCACAGACGTGAAATCATTTAAACAAAAAGAACAATATTTAAACATCTTTGCTGGTGTAGCTTGGGGAATTGCAGCTTTCGCCTATATTTTCTCCGCCAAGGCTAACGGAAATACTTCAGCTTTCATTTGGACCCAATTGAATGTTATTATCGGAACCTTTGGTGGAATCTTCATTCTTAAAGAAAAGAAGAGTAGTCGTGAGATGAAATTTACAATTTTAGGAATTGTTTTGATAGTTGTTGGTAGTGTAGCTACTTCATTTGCTTAGGAATAGACTAAAGTAATCGTACTTTGCTTACTTTAGTCTATTTTTTTGTTCAGTAGTTTGGTAGACTGAAGTAAAGCAAAAATGAGGTGAATCAAAATGATTAAGCATATTTTTTCTGATATGGATGGTACTTTGTTAAATAACGCTTGTCAGATCAGTGATGGGAATGTTAAAGCTATTGAAGATAGCCAAATTCCCTTCACGCTAGTTTCCGCCCGTTCTCCTAAGGAAATGGTCGAGGTAATCGATAAATTACATCTGACAGAACCACAGATTGGTTTTAACGGTGGATTAATTTTTCAAAAAGTTGATGGAGAGATTCGATCTTTGAAAAGTGAAACGATTGATTTTTCCGAAGTGGAGCGGATTATTCAAGTTGTTAAAGATAAATTTAAGAAGACGAGTTACAGTTTTTATGATTTAAATAATTGGTATGTGGAAAAAATCGATAAAGGAATTGAATATGAAACTGAGGTAGGTGGACAGACACCAACTATCTCTGAATTTGCTTCACTTTTTAAACAAAAGTTAAGCGTGTTCAAAATAATGCTGATAACTTTTGATGAAACTGAGATGGAAAATTTAGTTAACGAATTAAATCAATTTAATCCTGGAAATTTGAGCATCTATCAGTCGACACCAACTTATTTGGAGATAACTAGTACCAACGCTCAAAAACATTTAGGAATTGAATATATTAAAGATTTAGAGAACTTACAGACTAATGAATTAGCCGCTTTTGGGGATGGCTTAAATGATCTTTCAATGCTACAAAATGTAGGAACCCCGATCGTGATGGAAAATGGATTTGAGAGTTTGAAAAAACACGCTAAATATATCACTAAAGATAACGAGCATGATGGTGTAGCGTATGGTATCAATCAATATTTATTAAATAAAAAAACTGGCATTTAGATGTCAGTTTTTTTGTGGTCATGATTATTATTGAGCATTGACACGATGAATCAAATGATGCTTGAAGTAGTTAGCTTCACCATATCCACTGTTGATGATGTAGAACTTCTTGTTCTGATAAATAAAGCTGATACGTTCATAACCATAGAAGTTATCAATCAGAAGGTCGGTTATTTGATCAATAGAGATATTGATATGATGGGCAGTTTTAAAACCACGGGTAATCGTCATAGAAAGCTGATTCTTATGAAATTGATAATCTACATAGCCACAAAATTTCTTTGAATTATTATCGATGACTTGAATATACGTGAACATAATAATCGCTTCTTTATGAAGAATTCATCAAAACTCTTATAGTTTTGATTGTCTTAAATTATAAACAGGGGATGAAAATAGACAAATAATTGTGTTTGTTGTTCCAAAATGTCTAACAGAGCTGTTGTTCCAGACTAGATAGAAATTTTTTGCAGTTGATTTGGTAAATTATGAAGGGGATACGATTCTGTTCATAGTAAATGTAAATTTGATTATGAGAGACTAAAAAAGAAGCTGTGCCAATGTTATTTACATCAGTACAGCTTCTTTTTTGTTATTTCTATTTAGTTTGTTGCGGAAGACGGCAATTAACTACTAACAAATGTTATTCGTCATCTTCGTCGTCATCAATTTCTTCATCGATCTTAATATCTTTCAATGCAGAACGATCTTTTCTAACTAAACGTAGACGATTGAGTGAAACTTTTCCGAGTACCAATGGAACTCTTTCTTCAACTACATCACTGTAGGAGAGTCCGAACCAGTTGGCTGGGGAAATGAATTTTTGAAGTAAGAGTCTTAAATGAATAATACTCTTCTTGAGATTGCTGATCTTTGTGTCAGGTGAAAGGACTTCTTTAATAATAACGAATGAGAAGTCACCGACATCACGGTCAGGAATCGTTGTATATTTCTGTGGTTGAGATTTGATCTCACCATTTGACATCATGTCGTTAACTACTTGACGAAGATAAACATTGACTTTTTGGTCAACTCTAAATCCAAGATAAAGTTGAACGCTGACCATATAGTCAGTATCGAAAGTTTCAACACTATAAGCTGCAGTGTATGGTTCGTCAGTAACGTTGACAGTTACAAACCAGTAAACTTGAGCTCGCTTTGGCCGCTTATCGAGGATTGAATAAAGAATATTCTTCTTGATTCGATAGCCATCGTGGACACGAGTTAAGTAGACTAGGTTAGTTGTGTAGAGTGGATAACTTGGATCTTTTCTCAAATCGTTTAATTGACGTTTAAAAGCCAGTAGGGAAGCAAAATGGCTCCGGTATGTGTTATCGTCCTTGAGTCGTTCACCGTATCTCCAAACGAACATTACGGCGATTAAAACAGCGGCGATGAACATTGTGATATAAGCACCGTGCAAGAACTTGTTACTATTTGTTACGAAGAAGATACTTTCTATCACGAAGAAGAAAGCGATGATCACGGTCGTAAATAGTCGGTTGACTCGTTTCATCAATAACCATTGGTGAAGCAAGATCGTAGTCATTAACATGGTGATAGTGATTTCTAGACCATAGGCATTAGACATGTTTTCTGAAGTTTTGAAATAGAAAACGATGAATAAACAAACGACCCAAATAATTGAATTTACAGTTGGGATGTAGAGTTGTCCCTTGAAATTAGTTGGGTAGTAAGTCTTTAATCTTGGGAACATTCTCAATTTAGTTGCTTCAGATACTAAAGTGTATGAACCGGAGATCAAAGCCTGTGAAGCGATGATAGCGGCTGCAGCTGATAAAAGAATCCCAAATAGTCGAAAATCTGCTGGAATTGATTGATAGAACGGATTCATAGATGAACCCATCTTTTGCAAAGTCGCATTGTCTTTAACACTGATGATCCAAGCGGCTTGACCTAAATAACTTAACAATAAGCAGATTTTAACAAAAGGCCAACTAGTATAAATATTTGGACGACCAACGTGGCCCATATCTGAATAGAGAGCTTCAGCACCAGTTGTAGCCAAGAAGATACTACCTAAGATGAAGACGCCTCGAATATTGATTGGGCTTCTCAGAAGTTCAATTGCATAGTAAGGATTCAAAGCACGGATGATTGTCCAGTCACCGGAAAGGTTAACGATTCCGATTATCCCAAGAAATGAGAACCAAACTAACATAATTGGTCCAAAAGCTCGACCAATCATTTGGGTACCAAATCTTTGAATAAAGAACAGTGTTGATAAAATAATTACTGTCACGATGATAACTTGATTTTGTGTACTAATTAAAACGGCGTTATGAATCTGGATTCCCTTGAGTCCTTCAATCGCCGCTGTAACAGTAACAGCTGGAGTCATCATTCCATCAGCTAAAAAGGTTGCTCCACCGATCATAGCCGGTATGATCAGCCATTTAGCACGTTTTCTAACTAATGTGTAGAGGGCAAAAATCCCACCTTCACCGTTATTGTCAGCCCGTAAGGCAATCAACACGTATTTAATTGTTGTAACCAAGGTCAGTGTCCAAAAAATTAAGGAAACACTACCTAAAATAAAGTTGGTGGACATTTTTTCAAGTCCACCATTCCCAACCATTAATGAGTGCATTACATATAGAGGTGAAGTACCAATATCTCCATAAACGATTCCTAAAGCAATTAAGAATCCGGCAATGCTCATTTTTGAATGGGGGTTATTCTTCATTGAATTTAGTTGTGTCTTTTCCATATAAATAATCTCCAAAAATAAACAGTTCAACGGGTATTGTAACATTAAGCACCGAGGTATGGAACCACTTATTTTTGCCTAGTTAAATTCCCAACATATCAAGGCTTAACCCGCTTTTTAGTTTGTGTGTAATGGAACAATTAGTGACGATTGATCTAGTTGAACTGTATATTCTATATTTTGATTTCCTCGAACAGTCATACCAAAATCAGTTGCATAAACGATCAAGCCTAATTGGTGTCCGGCTTTAAGTTTATAAAATGTTGGTTGTAAGTCAACGTTTACATTGTAGAAGATATTAGGTTTTAATTCATCAACTTTATAGTTATTTTCGCGATTTTGTAAATTAATGTGACCTTTTGTGATCATTTTAGCGGACGTTTTCTTGCCAAGGGTGAATTCACGCAAGTTATCTTCACGCCAATCATAAGTTGAAGCAAGACTATTGGCGGACAAAATGCTAGGGGAAACATTTAAACGTTTAGCATCTCCAAAGTCGACAACTTGAAAACTCAGCATTCCTAAATCCTTACTTGAAGAAACTTTCAAATTCACATTGATCTTACCATCGAGTAATAAGTCTTTAGTTAAGGAGTCAGTTTTGAAAGTTAACTGATGACCAGCTAGTTTTTCATTACCAGCCAATAAGTCACTTTGCCATGTAGCGTTATTATCGCGATACAATTCAAAATCAGCTGGTTTTAATTGGTCGTTGAATGAAGCAGCCGATTCTGTTGTTTTTTCAGTGGTTAATTTATCACTTGATAAGTTATAGTTGATAACTGAATTTTCGGCGTTACTCCAATCTTTGTAAGCTGTCCAAGTCTCTGGCTTAACATTATCTTGTACGATTACATTAGGAATGATTTCTTTAGCTTGATTATCGACTCCTAGTAATTCATTAGTTAACCAGAGGTTGATAATGTCGCTATAATCGATTGAACGAAAGGCGTTGATGTAAATGTGTTGTCCTTGGTGGAGAATGATCTTTTGCGTAACGCCGTTATGCTTAATGCCATTCCAAAGTCTTTCAACGTTACGTGGCTTAACGTTCCAATCGTTTAAACCGTGAACCATGAAGACATCGGCCGTGATGTTTTTGAAGTCTTTGTGATAATTACGAGCATCCCAGAAAGTATTGTAGTCACCACTGTTACGGTCTTGACCAGCATCAATGGCTTTGATTTGTTTATTCCAGGCATCCTTAATATTGTGGAAATCACCTGGTTGCAAGCGACGACTAAAAGTTTCTTCCGCTAAAACGTCAGCATCTTCACCAGGGAAGCCGTCAGGAGCGATAACTAAACCACCATCGCGATAGTAGTCGTACCAACTAGAGATAGCAGCTTCACTGATAACAGTCTTCAAGCCCTTAACTCCAGTAGTTGCGGCAGCCGTTGCTAAAGTACCAAGATAAGAACGTCCCGTCATAGCGACTTTTTTGTTGGACCACCAAGCTTTAATTTCAATGTTATCGATTCGGTTGGTGAAAGCAGGTAGATCAGCAGTTAACCACTTGATGATTGAAATAGTTGAAATAGTTTCTTCCTTGTCGCCAGTAGTTCTGAAACCGTCAGAATCCTTAGTACCGATTCCCGCCATATAAATTACCGCAAAACCACGAGCTAAGAAGTAGTTATTTAAGGTATAAGAACTTTCACGAGCAAAAGTTTCTTCAGCCTTTTTAGTTTCACCGTTAATAACGCGAGGATTAGGTAAGTTGACCTTTGGCTTGTGATATTCAATATCTTCATATTTAAGATTATTGGGTTCTTTGTGAGTCAAAGGAACGTTGACGTTGTGCATTAATTTTTCACCAGTTTCGTCATTTGTCCCTTGGTTGTACGGACTAGCTGTGTATAAAACAGGCACCTTTAGACCATGTTCAGTTTCGTAAGGACGCAAAATTTCTGCCTTGAGAAGATCACGTTTTCCGTCATGATCGCTGTCTTGAGGAGATTCAACGTAAACGACTTCGCGAATCAACTTGTGAGGATCAAAAACCGGTAGTGTTTTACCGTTGAAAAGTAGTGGTTTCGTGACCTTGCCATAAAATTTAGTGAAGTAGCCTTTTGAAGCCAGTGAATCGACAAAGGTTTGACCATCCTTGTTGTGAGTAGCTAACAACCAGTACCAAGCTGATTTGAGTTCGGGAATGGTAAAATTGTCACCTTGGTGATCAGCAATCAGTAATTGGATTTTTTCCATTGCTGCAAGTGGTTTATCAAATGAGAAATCAACATCCGGGTTGAATTTCAATAACTGTAACGCTACATTGTAAAACGCAGCGACTGAAACACCAGTTGAAGCATCTAAATATTCGCTCAAATTTTGAGTTGGAGTTGCCATGTAAGTACTCAACTTTTGTTCAAAACTAGTTGAAGTTTTATCTTCGATAAAAGCTTTACTCAAAAAACTTTTCCATAATTTGATGGCATCTGTTTCTGAATTATTGTCCTTATCCAAAAAGTCAATCTCGGTTAATTCTTTAAGTTGATCTTTAAATTCAGTGGGACGAATAGCAAATTGGTTATTTTTCATACATGACACTCCTTAAAATTATTAGTATTATTAAAACTTATTATAAAGAACTGTAATGCAAAAAGCCCGTCAATTCAAATAAGAATTGGCGGACTATTAAAAAAATATTAGAATTAAGCTAATGCACCCATTGGATCCCAAGGAGCAAGAACTTTAGGATCTTTAGATTCTGTTTCGAAGGTATTCTTGAGGTCATCACTCAAGTACTTCTTGTTGATAACTAGTTGATAAACGAATTCATCAAACCATGAGTCACTCATAACAAAGTAACCTTTAGTACCAACTTTTTCACCCCATGAGTTTTCAACCTTCCACTTGAGTGGGTTGCCGTTTTCATCAAGGTCAACACCAGTAATAACCATGGCATGTGTCATCATACTTTCGATGTAATCAAGACGTTCAGCCTTAGTCATTGAAAGATCTGTGTCGAGTAAACCTTCAAGGTCATAGATGTTTGTATCCATGATACCGATCTTACGATCAGAACTTTGACCAACATCACTACCGAACCAAACTGTTTCACCAGCTTGAAGTTGTTTGATAGCAAGTTTCTTGAAGTCAGAGTTTTCAAGGTTCAAGTGACGAACTTGACGGCCACCAACGACGTTACCAAGCATTTCAACTGTGTAAACGTGGTTGTATGGTTTGTCAGCTGTTGGAGCGTTGATAGTTGAAATGTAGCTATCTAAGTCCCAACCAACATACTTCTTGAAGAATTCTTGTGGTGTAATACCAACTTCTTTGTGATAGTTCTTATCATCATCACGGTAAGCCCAGTCAAATTTTGTAGGTGGAACACCAACTGTGTAAACTAAAATCTTGTAGATTTCGCTAAGAAGTTCATTCTTCTTACGTTCGATATCTTCTTCAGATTTGTTGTCATTTACAAGGTCACGCAAGATAATTGCATCTTTACGTAATTTCTTATTAAGAACGTTATTTAATTCAGAAGAATTTGTACGACTGAATGTATCTGGCATAACGCTCTTAGGAACAACACCATATTTTTGAACTAGAGCCATAACCATGTCCCATTGGCCACCATCTTGTTGAGGTGTTGCCATTAAAAAGTCAACTTTACGGTCACCAGTTGGAAGTGCGGCTGTGTTGATGACATTTTCAAAGAAGTAATTTGATTTTTCTAGTTTATCCCAGAAAAGCATGTAACCTTGAGATAGTTCGAAGCCCTTGATCTTGAAGTTATCTTGAAGAGGGTGTCTCATTGTATTTAAAGCTGCGAAAACCCAGCAAAGTCCAGATTGTTTTTGATCAGCAACCTTACCAGTATCGATTTCAACTGAGAAAGTTGGATCCATAGCAACTTTAGATGCCATAGTTTCACTTGATTTGAAAAGGCCGTTATTAGCAACAGCGTTTTTAATAGCTGAAGAACCTGGTGTATTTTCAAATGCTGTTTGGAATTTATCTAAATCTGATGATGTGATTTCTTTTGTCATACAAAAATTCTCCTTCTTATCTGATATTGTCGATTACTTTTGGTCCATCCTCATAACCGACGATAATAGTATTAACTATATCAAGAAATAGTCCATGTGCAACTATTCCAACTTGATGATCTAACCAATCAGCCAATAGATGAGGGTGATTGATCGTACCAATCTTTAAATCAATTACATAATTTTTATTGTGGGTCAAGAAACGACTGCCATCTTCGTTAAGACGATAAACAGGGTTTAGACCTTCTTTTTCTAGATCTTTAAAAGTTTTTTCACAGCCAAAAGGAATTACTTCAGTTGGAAGTGGAAAACTACCTAGAGTGTCAGCCATTTTTGATTGGTCAACGATCCAAATATTGCGATTAGAATTAGTAGCGACCATCTTTTCAAGTAGGTGAGCACCACCGCCGCCTTTGATACCTTGATAATTTTTATCAATTTGGTCTGCACCGTCGATCGTTAAGTCGATGTGATCAACCTCATTTAGATCTTTAGTTGGAATGCCAAGTTCTTTAGCTTGTTTTTCCGAACGAGAAGAAGTTGTTACAGCGGTGATATTTTCAATCTCACCAGCTTTTAATCTGCGACCGAGTTCCTCAATCATAAAATAGACAGTCGAGCCAGTGCCAAGTCCGACGATTGAATTACTCTTGAAATAATCGACTGATTTGATACCAACAGCTTTCTTTAATTCATCTTGGTTCAACTAATTTTCCCCCTTTAAGAGCTTTTGGTAATTTTCGGTAAGGATAAATCTGATTTCGGGTCTGTTCTTGAAAGCAGTTTTGGCATATTCACAAACGGGAACGATCTTTAATCCTTTTAAATCGGAAAAATCAACGACAGCATTGAGTAGCCTTTTAGCTAGACCCTGTCCACGATATTCTTCATCAACGAAAGTGTGGTCAAGTGAAATCACACCATCTTCAACAGTAGAATAAGTTAATTCACCAATTGTTTTGTCGCTGTCTACTAAGTAGAAGCGACCCTTTTCATGATTTAATTCCATAAAATTACCTCCTGCACGATTGTTTAATATAATATTACTCTATTATAAGAAGAAAGTCAGTTGAATCAATAGTTTTATAATGGCTAAAATGCTATTATTTTAGTTATCTAATGCAAAAGGAGTTTTCAATTTGGCTAAAAAACGTGGATTTGAAATTGTGAAAAAGTATGAGGGAAAAGGTATCAATTTGCCAGTTCGTCAAACTAAAAATGCCGCTGGCTATGACCTAGAAAGTGCGACTGATTTTGTCGTTCCTTCAATTTGGAAATTTGGTTTCTTAAATGTTTTAAAATTTATCTTGAACAAGGGTAAAATGGATGAGGATAAAATTAATGAAATCCAAAAATCAATCAAACCGGTTCTCGTACCAACTGGAATCAAAGCTTACATGCAAGAAGATGAAGTAATGATCATCGCCAGTCGTTCAAGCAATCCATTGAAACGTGGTTTGTCAATTCCTAATGGTATTGGAGTCGTTGACGCTGATTATTATAATAATGAAAATAACGAAGGCGAATTATTCGTCCAATTGATCAACTTTTTCCCGGTCGACTATAAAGTTAAGAAGGGTGAACGTCTTGCCCAAGCAATCTTCATGAAATATCTAACGACTGACTCAGACCAAGGTGGTTTGAAGAAACGTAATGGAGGATTTGGTACGACAGGAATATAATAAGAAAGGAACTATTTTATTGGCTAAAGCAAAAACAAAATTCGTATGTCAAAATTGTGGCTATGTGTCACCCAGATATTTAGGACGTTGCCCTAATTGTGGTGCTTGGAATCAAATGGTCGAAGAAGTCGATCAACCAGAATCAGTCAAGGCCAAAGCTACACCTAGCCGTCGTGTGAGTGATTTGGAATCTAAGCCGGTCAGTATTGATAACGTTTCCTTTGAAAAAGAACCGCGAGTCAAGACTGAGTTGTCAGAATTAAATCGAGTGCTCGGAGGCGGTATCGTTCCCGGATCACTTATTTTAATTGGTGGGGATCCAGGAATTGGTAAATCGACCCTTTTGACCCAAGTTTCAGGTCAACTTGCTAAAACTGGTGGTAAAGTATTATATGTGTCTGGTGAAGAAAGTGCGTCACAAATTAAGATGCGAGCTGACCGTCTTGGTATCACTGGCAAGAACTTGTATCTCTACCCTCAGACTGATATGAGTTACATCCGTCAAACGATAGCTGATATGAAACCTGATTATTTGATCATCGATTCTGTTCAGACGATGGATGAGCCAGAGATCACTTCGGCAGTCGGCAGTATTTCCCAGATACGAGAAGTCACGGCTGAATTGATGAATATTGCTAAACAAGACAATATCACCGTTTTTGTTGTCGGACACGTCACTAAAGGCGGCGCCATTGCTGGTCCTAAGATTTTGGAGCACATGGTTGATACAGTGCTTTACTTTGAAGGCGACACTCATCATAGTTATCGAATTTTACGTTCAGTTAAAAACCGTTTCGGTTCGACTAATGAAATTGGTATTTTTGAGATGAGAACTAAAGGGTTGGTCGAAGTAACTAATCCTTCAGAGATTTTCTTGGAAGAACGTCTAGCTGATACAAATGGTTCTGCAGTTGTCGTATCAATGGAGGGAACACGGCCAATTTTGGTTGAAATCCAATCCTTGATTACACCAACGATTTTTGGAAATGCTAAAAGAACGGCAACGGGCTTGGATCACAATCGAGTTTCCGTCATCATGGCAGTTCTAGAAAAACGTGGTAATTTGATGTTACAAAATCAAGATGCGTATTTGAAATCAACTGGTGGGGTTAAATTAGATGAACCTGCAATTGATTTGGCTCTAGCAATGTCAATTGCATCTAGTTATAAGAATCGTGGAATCCCCGCAACAGATTGCTTTGTTGGTGAAGTTGGTTTGACTGGTGAAATTAGACGAGTAAATCGAATTGATCAAAGAGTCAATGAAGCTGAAAAATTAGGCTTCAAACGAATCTATGTTCCAAAGAACAATTTAGGTGATTGGTCGAAGAAGAATAAGATTCAAATTATCGGTGTCAGCACAGTGTCTGATGCAATGAACAAAATTTTTAACTAGGAGGTATTTATGCGAAAGATAGTAATTAATATAATTTTCGCACTTCTTGGTATCGCGGTAGGAATTACCGTTTTGCCAACTTTGTGGGAAATAACAGGTTTAGCAGGAATTGCTTTTATTAACAACGGCTATTTTGACGGACTTATTGGTGGCATTATATTTTATTTCTTGTCGTTCTTATTTGTTAAACCAATTATGAATTTAAACCAAAAAATCGAGAAATATTTAAATTCTCGTTCACCAGGTTGGATCATTTACGGGGCGGCATTTTTAATTGGTGGTTTAGTTTTAGCCAACATCATTTCCATTCCGTTCTATTTGATGAGTAACATGTTTTCAAATGTTATCCCAGTCATCTTGATGATCGTCTTTGGTTGGATCGGTTTTCGAATGGGAACTAGTCGTCGTAACGATTGGAGTAATTTCTCAATCACTAAGCGCAACAACAAGAATACGACGGAAAAAGGTGAAGAGTTGGCATCTGAAGGAGAAGTCACTCGTCGCAGCAACAAAAAGGAATATTATCCATACAAAATTTTGGATACTTCTGTTGTAATCGATGGTCGGATTCACCAATTAGCTCACACAGGTTTTTTGGAAGGAAAACTGATGATTCCTGATTTCGTGGTGCATGAATTGCAACTGATCTCAGATTCCAGTGATAATCAAAAGCGTGAACGTGGCCGCCGTGGACTTGATATTTTGAATGAAATGAAAATGGATAAAGGTATCAATTACACAACAACGACGCGTGATTATGATAATATTCCAGAAGTGGATATGAAATTGCTTAAATTAGCTAAAGAAATCGGTGGTGCTGTCATCACAAATGATTATAATTTAAGTAAGGTAAGTGAATTTCAAAATGTTCAAGTACTTAACATTAACGAATTAGCCAAAGTCTTGAAACCGATGGTTTTGCCAGGCGAGACAATGACTGTTAAAGTTATTAAAGAGGGTACTGAAAGAGAGCAAGGTGTCGCATACCTAGAGGACGGTACAATGGTCGTTGTTGAAGAAGGTAAATACTTCATCAATAAAGAAGTTGAAATCGTCGTAACTAGTGCATTGCAAACTGATGCTGGTAAAATGATATTTGCAAAGCCTAAGCATTCAATGCATGGTATCCAGGAAAAGAGTAGTGCCAAGGAGAATTCCAATAACCATAACGGAAACAACAACCATAACAATGGCAACCGTAACCGCAATAATGGCAATAGAAATTCGAATAAAAACAACTCAAGAAATAAAAGGGGAGAACATAGAAATGGCAAAAAAGTCAGATAACAAAATTCGTGTAAGATATGCACCAAGTCCAACAGGTCACTTGCACATTGGGAACGCTAGAACAGCTATCTTTAACTACCTATTTGCACGTAGTCACAAAGGTACATTCGTAATCCGTATCGAGGATACAGATACAAAGAGAAACGTTAAAGGTGGAACAAAGAGTCAACTAGAAAACCTTAAATGGCTTGGCGTTGATTGGGATGAAGGTCCAGATGTCGGTGGTGATTATGGTCCATATCGTCAATCAGAAAGAAAAGAAATTTATCAAAAATACATCGATGAATTACTTGAAAAAGGTTTAGCTTACAAATCATATCTGACTGAAGAACAACTACAACAAATGCGTGAAGACCAAGAAGCTCATGGTCAAATGCCTCATTACGAATACGAATTCGAAGGCATGTCTGAAGAAGAAAAGGCAGCAAAGATCAAAGAAGCTGAAGACAAAGGTTTACAACCAGTTGTTAGATTCCACGTACCAGTTGGTAAGAACTATGAATGGGACGATATCGTAAAAGGTAAAGTTTCAATTGGTTCAGACACTATCGGTGGCGATTGGGTTATCCAAAAACGTGATGGTATGCCTACATACAACTTTGCCGTTGTTATTGACGACCATTTGATGGAAATCAGTCATGTTCTTCGTGGTGATGATCACGTTGCTAACACACCAAAGCAATTGATGATTTATGATGCTTTAGGCTGGGAACCACCTAAGTTCGGTCATATGACATTGATCATTAATACTGAAACAGGTAAGAAGTTGAGTAAACGTGACGAATCGATCCTTCAATTCATCGAACAATATCGTGAATTAGGATACTTACCAGAAGCTATGTTCAACTTCATCACTTTACTAGGCTGGTCACCAGTCGGTGAAGACGAATTATTCACACGCAAACAATTCATCAAGATTTTTGACGAACACCGTTTGAGCAAATCACCTGCTAAATTCGACCAAAAGAAACTCGAATGGGTCAACAACCAATATGTTAAACACGCTGACGTTAGTGAAATCACTGACCTAGTCTTAGCAAACTTGATTGAAGCCAAACGAGTACCAGCAGATCCATCAACTGACCAAATCCAATGGGTAAGACATTTAACAGAACTATACATGCCACAAATGTCATATACACAACAAATCGTTGATCTAGCCGACGTCTTCTTCAATCAACCAGAACACCTAACAGATGATGAACAAAAAGAATTAGCTGACGATGATGCTAAAGCAGCTATTGAAGATCTAAAAGGTAAGTTAGAAAAATTGCCTCGCTTCACAGCTGCACAAATCATGGATGCAATCCAATCAGTTAGAGCTGATACTGGTGTTAAAGGTAGAAAACTCTACATGCCAGCAAGAATCGCTACAACAAGAACAATGCATGGTCCAGCAATCGCTGAAACAATCGAATTGTTTGGTAAGAAACAAGCTCTCGCAAATATCGACAAGACTTTGTCAGAAATGAACTAAAAGCCATCTTCAAATAGATTGAATAGTTATTTATTTTCTATCTATGGTTATTTAGATTCTATAATGAATGGACAATAACAAATAGAACAACTATTTAGTCCGGAATAGCAAAGTCAATTGGCTCAGATGTGAAATTATTCTTAGCGCTTTAGCGCTTAGAATAAGGCCGAGCTTGGAAACAACATGGTTTTCGTTGGTTTCAAGTCGTGCCCACATCGTTCCAGCCAAATTGACTTTGCTATGGAGGACGGCATTAAAAAATAAAGAAAAGAAAAAGAGGTTGAAGGAAAACTTAGTTTGCCTCCAAGCTCTTTTTTATATAGGTGAAGATTATGTTGAAGATTTTCAATACATTGACCCGTGAAAAAGAAGAATTTAAACCAATAACACCTAATCAAGTTAATATGTACGTCTGTGGACCAACTGTGTATAACTATATTCACATCGGAAATGCCCGTTCCATCGTAGCTTTTGATACCGTTCGTCGTTATTTAGAATTTTTAGGATACAAAGTAAAATTTGTTTCTAACTTTACTGATGTCGATGACAAGATGATCAAAGAAGCCAATCGTGAGGGAATTACTGTTCCCGAAGTAGCTGACCGATTTATCAAAGCTTTCTATGAGGATATTGCTGCAATCAACGTTCAAAAGGCGACAATTAACCCTCGAGCTACTGATAACATTCAAGACATTATTGATTTCGTCAAGGTTTTGATTGATAAAGGTTATGCCTATGAATCTGATGGGGATGTTTTCTATCGGGCTAGAAAGTTCAAACACTATGGTGAATTGTCTGACCAGAATATTGACCAATTAGTTGAAGGCGCCAGTGAACATATCGGTGAAACTGAATTCGCCAAAAAACAAGATCCAATTGACTTTGTGTTGTGGAAAAAAGCTAAGCCAGGTGAAATCAAATGGGATTCTCCTTGGGGAGAAGGCCGTCCTGGTTGGCACATCGAATGTTCGGTTATGTCGACAAAATATTTAGGTGATACTTTTGATATTCACGGTGGTGGCCAAGACTTAGAGTTCCCTCACCATGAAAATGAAATTGCTCAAAGTGAAGCCAAGACTGGTAAGAAGTTTGTCAACTACTGGATGCACAATGGATTTGTGACAGTTGAAAACAATGAGAAGATGAGTAAATCTTTGGGCAATTTTGTGACGGTTCATGACCTTGTGCAAAAGACGAATCCGCAAGTTTTACGATTCTTCCTTTCATCAACTCACTATCGTCGACCACTCGAGTATTCGCAAGCTAATCTGCAAAAAGCAGCTGATAATTTGGATAAGATCAAGACAGCTTATAACAATTTGAAATTTAGATTAGATGATGCCAAAGATGGCGATGATAACGAGGTAAATACTCAAGTCGACCAAATTATTGAAGACTTTAAAACGGCGATGAATGACGATTTCAACGTTCAAAATGGTTTGACAGAAATTTTCAATTTGGTCAGTTTTGCCAACAACTACTCTGCAAGGGATGCGGTTGCTAAAAATGCTGTAAATGTTATCCTAAAAGCTATGGCCGATTTGACAAGTATTCTCGGAATCAACTTGGACAATCAACAAGACCTTTCAGAAGAGATTCAGGAAATGGTCGATAAACGTGATCAAGCGCGCGCTGACAAAGATTTTGCCACGAGTGATAAATTACGTGACCAACTAAAAGAAATGGGTGTAATCCTCGAAGATACACCACAAGGAACACGGTGGCATATTAATGACTGATGTGAAACAATTTAACGGCGTGGCACTAGCTTATTTGGGCGATGCCGTTTATGAAGTATTTATTCGTGAACATTTGATGGGTAAAGATATTACCAAAGTTAACGAATTACAAAAACAAGCTAAACATTACGTTTCAGCCAAAGCTCAAGCATCATTGATCACTTTGATGCTCGATAAAGAAATTTTGTCTGAAGAAGAAGTTAGAATTTACAAAAATGGCCGTAATGCTAAAAAATATACCAAAGCTAAGAATACCAGTGTCGTAACTTATCACATGTCGACTGGTTTTGAAGCCTTATTTGGCTATTTAGATATCACAGGTGACAAAAAACGAGTTCAAGAACTAGCACAATGGTGCATAAATGAAGTGGAAACAGGTGAAGCAGATGACCGCAAATTCGAATAAACGTAACAATAATAATTTAGAAGAAAACGAATTAGTTTATGGTGTGCATTCAGTACTTGAATTATTGAAGTCCGCTACTGCTGACCAACGTGTTAACAAGGTATTAGTTCAAAAGGGGCTTTCTAGTGAACACATCGCTGAAGCTATCAAGTTGGCTAAACGTGACCGCTTGATCGTTCAAGAGGTGCCTAAGAATAAATTGGATGATATTAGTAACGGTGGTAACCATCAAGGGATGGCTGCTTATGTGGCTCCTTATCAATACGCCGAAATGGAAGATATCTTCAAGAGTGCTGAAAAGAAGGGGACTGATCCATTCATTTTGATTTTGGATAAAATTGAAGATCCTCATAACCTCGGTTCAATCATGCGGACAGCTGATGCCGTGGGTGTGGATGGAATCATCGTACCTAAGCATCGTTCAACTGGTTTAACTTCAACTGTTGCTAAAACATCGACAGGTGCAATTGAACACGTGCCAGTTGTGCGCGTAACTAATTTAGTAAATACCATCAAAGACTTGAAGAAACGTAACGTTTGGGTCTTTGGAACTGCTATGGAAGGCGACAATTACCGTAACTGGAACGCCAAAGGAGCAGTCGCTCTAATCATTGGTAACGAAGGTAAAGGAATTTCACCACTAGTTTTGAAACAAGCTGACCAAACTTTGAATATTCCGATGGTTGGACATGTCCAAAGTCTAAATGCCTCTGTAGCAACTGGAATCCTGTTGTATCAAGCATTTGCGTCACGCAATAATTAAAGTATAAAAATTATAAATAATAGCCTAACGAATTATCTTTCGTTAGGCTATTTAATTTGTTGTAAACATACGTTCGCTTAAAAGCAACTGATTTATATGGTATTTTCAAAGTGCAAAGTTATTATCTAAACATTTGAATGACAGCCGAAGCAGAATGGATTAAACAAGTTAAACTATATCGAGATTCAGATGCACTAAATTTATTGGTTCAAAAGTATCGACCAATGATCGATAACTTGTATAGCCAATACTTTATCGAAGGTTTTGAGCGCAGCGATTGGTATCAAGAAGCTTATTCAGTTTGTTTTGTAACATGTCTAAATTACGATGGCAGTAATGGTTCCAAGTTCGGCAGCTTTTATAAAATGAGATTTACGAATCATATGATTGATTTGATTAGAAAAGAAAATGCGGCTAAGCGAAAAGCTAATCAGCAAACTACAAGTATTGAGACTGTAGTTAGAAGTGGGAAACTTGATAAGTTGAAAGTTCCGGAAGATAATTCAGTTGAACTTATTAGTGAAATAAAAAAGGCTATTCCTAAATTCAGTCACCTTGAACTAATTGGGTTTCAAGTGGAATTAGGAGGCATCTCTGCTGAGACGGTCCGTAAGAAAACTAAACTTGAAAAACAAAAACTTAAACGCGCAATCGCACGTTGTAAAAGTAAATTAAGAAAATTAGAAGATCAAGAAGGAAACTAGATAAATATTTGTCATGAGTTTGCAATGGACAATTCCTGTTTGAGAGTTTACAATTAATAAGATTAAGATATTAATTGCGTTTGGAGATAAACATGGGATTAAGAAAAGTTGCACTAGCTTGTACAGTTTGTGGTTCACGTAACTACACAATTACTGAAAACCCCAATAGAACAGAGCGCTTAGAAGTAAAGAAGTTCTGTAAGCATTGTGGTAAGCATACATTACATAAAGAAACTAGATAATCGCGGAGGAATACATGAAGTTATTTAAATTTTTTGGTAGTGTCAAAAAAGAAATGAAATTAGTTGTTTGGCCTACATTTAAAGAAAACAGACGCGATACATGGATAGTTATCGCTACATCATTAATGTACGCAGTCTTCTTTGCATTAGTTGACTGGGGATTACTTACATTACTACAGAAATTTATCATGGGTGGTAAATAGTTTGTAAGTGTGTAAAAAATTTGCTATGATAATAGCAATAGGGAAAACTTCGACTGTGGTTCGGAGTTTTTTTATTTTGATTTTTTTGGAGGAAATTATGGCTGAAGCTGGCGAAAAACAATGGTATGTTTTACATACCTATTCAGGATATGAAAATAAAGTTAAGGAAAATCTCGAATCACGTGCCCAATCCATGGGTATGGAAGATTACATTTTCCAAGCAGTTGTTCCTGAAGAAGAAGAAACAAAAATGAAGAACGGTAAAGAAAAGAAAGAAATGGAAAAAACTTTCCCTGGTTACGTTTTAGTACAAATGGTTATGAGTGATGAATCATGGTTTATCGTTCGTAATACACCAGGTGTTACCGGATTTGTCGGCAGTCACGGTTCTGGTAGTAAACCTGCACCATTATTACCTGAAGAAATTGACAACATCATGAAGCAATATGGTATGAGCGCAAACAAACCATCTGACTTCGAAATTGGCGAAACTGTTAAGATCACTGACGGTGCCTTTACTGATACAACTGGTAAAATCACTGAAATTGATGACGAACACAGAAAACTTAAAGTTGACGTTGATATGTTTGGTCGAATGACTTCTGCTGAAGTTGACTTCACATCAGTTGAAAAGCAAAAATAGTTATTGCTAAGACTAGTAGACCGTGCTACTATATAACGGTATGTTTTTGACACATACATGTGGGAGAGAAAATTTTCATTCTCATCATGACCACATCACGGAACAAGGAGGTATGCACCGTGGCTAAAAAAGTTGCTAACGTAGTAAAATTACAAATCCCTGCTGGACAGGCTACTCCAGCTCCTCCAGTTGGTCCTGCACTAGGACAAGCTGGAATTAACATTGTTGCCTTTACAAAGGACTTCAATGCGCGTACACAAGATCAAAAGGGTATGATTATCCCTGTTGTTATCTCAGTATATGAAGATCGTTCATTCGATTTCGTTACTAAGACACCACCAGCTGCTGTTCTATTGAAGAAAGCTGCTGGCGTTGAAAAGGGCTCTGGCGAACCTAACACAAACAAGGTTGCCACTGTTACTGAAGACCAAGTTCGCGAAATTGCTGAAACCAAGATGAAAGACCTAAATGCTGCAGACGTTGAAGCTGCAATGCGTATGGTTGCTGGTACTGCAAGAAGTATGGGCTTTGAAGTAAAGTAAAAGACTAGATTGAGCAGTTTACAAAGAATGTGAAAGCATTCTTAACAAGTGGGAGGAGAAAATTTAAATTCTTCGCAAAGACCACAAAGCAAGGAGGAACTTAGCATGGCTAAGCATGGAAAAAAATATTTAGAAGCAATGAAACAAGTTGATAAAAACAAGAAGTACACTGCAGAAGAAGCTGTTGACTTACTTAAGAAGGTTAACTATGCCAAATTTGATGCAACTGTTGAAGTTGCCATCAACTTGGATGTAGATCCTAAGCAAGCTGATCAACAAATTCGTGGTGCTCTTGTCCTACCTAACGGTACAGGTAAGTCACAAAAGGTTATCGTCTTCGCTGAAGGACAACAAGCAAAGGATGCAGAAGCAGCCGGCGCTGATGTTGTTGGTTCAGATGATCTTGTTGAAAAGATCCAAGACGGTTGGCTAGACTTTGATGTTGCCGTTGCTACACCACCTATGATGGCTAAAGTTGGTCGTCTAGGTCGTGTTCTTGGACCTAAAGGTTTGATGCCAAACCCTAAGACAGGTACAGTTACAATGGATGTTACAAAGGCTGTTAATGATATTAAAGCCGGACAAGTTACATACCGTGTAGATCCAAATGGTTTGATTCACGCACCAATTGGTAAGTTGTCATTCGATACAGAAAAGATCACACAAAACTTTGATGCCTTCTACGGTGCTATTGTTAAAGCCCGTCCAGCATCACTTAAAGGTAATTATGTAACAAGTGTTAACTTGACATCTACATTTGGACCTGGTCTAAAAATTAACGCTTAATGTTGACTAATAACCAAAATAATGATAGATTAATATAGTTGATTTCTACCGAAGACTCAGGTGATGAAAGTCTTAATATCCTGCCGAGGCCAGAAGATTATTTCACTTAATCTCTGTGTCCTTTGGGCACAGAGATTTTATTATTTTTAAGCCTAATTTGTAGATATTAACTAAAAAATTGTGGAGGTGAAACGTAATAATGAAGCAAGAAGTATTAGCACAAAAACAAGCACAAGTTGATGAAATTGCTAAGCAACTTACAGGCGCAAAGTCAGTTATCGTTGTTGACTACTTGGGTCTAACTGTTGAACAAGCAACAGAAATGCGTGCCGAATTACGTGAACAAAATGCTACTATGCAAGTTGTTAAGAATACAATCTTGAGACGTGCAGCTGAAAAAGCTGGTGTTGAAGGTCTAGAGAAGTTCTTCGTTGGACCAACAGCTATCGCTTATTCTGAAGAAGATCCTGTTGGACCTGCTAAAGTAGCTGCTAAGTTTGCCAAAGATGTTGAATCCGTTGAAATCAAGGGTGGAATCATCGAAGGTAAAGCTGCTTCTCTTGAAGAAATTCAAGAACTTGCAACACTACCAGACAGAGATGGCTTGCTATCTATGTTGGTATCTGTATTACAAGCTCCTGTTCGTGACTTTGCTATGGTTGTTAAGGCAATCGCAGATAAAGAAGACGAAGGCCAAGAAGCTTAATTTAATTTAAAAAAAACTCATAATATTTGGAGGATACAATAATGGCTTTAGATACACAAAAGATTATTGATGATTTAAAAGATGCTTCAATTCTAGAACTTAACGACCTTGTTAAGGCTATTGAAGAAGAATTTGATGTTAAGGCTGCTGCTCCAGTTGCTGCTGCCGGTGCTGCTGGTGGAGACGCTGCTGCTGAAAAAGACTCATTTGATGTTGAACTTACAGAAGCAGGTCAAGAAAAGGTTAAGGTTATCAAGGAAGTTCGTGGTATCACAGGACTTGGCTTGAAGGACTCAAAGGACCTTGTTGATGGTGCTCCTAAGGTTATCAAGGAAGGCGTTGCTAAGGCTGACGCTGACGACATGAAGGCTAAACTTGAAGCTGTTGGTGCAACAGTTACATTGAAGTAATAACTTTATGTTAAAATTAATCCTCGTAAGAGGATTTTTTTTTACCCTCAAATAGAGGAAAGGGGAAACTTATGGCTAATCAATATTTTGACAATACGCCTGATCTAGAACATGAGTTAAAAAAATTCGATTTCACTTTGAGAAAGCATAATTTACATTTTATTTCTGACAGTGGAGTTTTCTCACGCCAAACCATTGATTACGGCTCTAGAGTTTTGATCGACGCAATTGATTTTCAAAACGTTCCTGAAGGCGATATTTTAGATGTCGGTTGTGGATATGGACCAATCGGTTTAGCCTTGGCTAAGGAACAAACTAGTCGGACGGTAACGATGGTTGATGTTAATTTAAGAGCGTTGGATTTAGCTAAGCAAAATGCTGAAAATAACAATATTAAGAATGTCGATATTTTCGAATCGGATGTTTACAAAAATGTTCAAGCAAACTATGCTCTAGTTGTATCAAATCCGCCAGTCCGCGCTGGTAAAGCAGTTGTGACGGCTATTTTGCAACAAGCGAAAGATCACTTGCTCAAAAACGGTGAATTGTGGATCGTACTACAGAAGAAGCAAGGTGCACCTTCAGCTAAAAAGTTGATGGATGAAACTTTTGGAAACGTTGAAATCGTCACGCGGGCAAAGGGTTATTATATTTTAAAAAGTAAATTGATTTAAAAATTTGCGCAGTATGTTATATTCTTGTTGGAGGCGTTTACATATGAAGAAGAAAATTTTGATCGTATCAATTTTATCTGTAGTTTCAGCAGGACTATTTTTAGCAATTTATGCATTAATTCATTTTTTAAAGGACCAATCAATTAAAAAAGACCGTGAAAAATTAGAAGCAATGGTTGATAAATATTTGCACGGTAACGATAAATTAATGGAATTCGTGGGAACTTTGTCTGATAGTCAAGTTCGTGAATTGGTTGAAATTCTTGACTCATTACAAAGACAAAGAGAGCAATTGAAATTGAAATCTCCTAACATTCCCCAATATTTAGAAAAGAAAGTAACCAATTTAATTAGTTAAAATGATATTTTCAGAAACAGAAATTAATCAATATATGGATCTAGCGATTGCCGAAGCCAAGAAGGCCGAGACTAGAAGAGAAGTGCCGATTGGTTGTGTGATCGTTGATAATACCACTGGTGAAGTTATTTCCGTTGGTTCCAATGAACGTGAAGAGACTCAAAATGCTATCAAGCATGCTGAGATCATTGCCATTGAGGCTGCCTGTGAAAAGATTGGTAGCTGGCGATTGGAACATACGAGTTTATTTGTGACTTTGGAGCCTTGCCCGATGTGTGCTGGGGCCATCATCAACAGTCGAATCGAAGAAGTTATTTTTGGAGCGAGTGACCCGAAAGCTGGATCAGTCGGTTCAATCAATAATTTGTTAGCTGAGACGGCTTACAATCACCAACCAGAGGTTTTAGGTGGCGTTAAGGCAGAAGAAACAGGCGACTTATTACGCAATTTCTTTCGGGAAATTCGTCGGAAAAAGTAGCAAAAATGTTTTATTTATAGTATCATAGTTATTGCCGCAAGGCCTTAGGGCAATGGTGCTCTTACAAATCGTGTCAGATCCGGAAGGAAGCAGCACTAAGTAAGGTGTGTCATGTGCCTTTTGTTATGTATATTAGCCTCCTAACCAAATTTGGTTAGGAGTTTTTTTGATTACTCAAAAAATTTTGCGTAATTTTTTCCAGACGGTCTTTGGCAAAAGTCTTGTGGTAAAATTTAGATATTAGATTTTTAAAGGAGAAAATATGGCATATCAAGCACTTTATCGAGTTTGGCGTCCCCAAACTTTTTCTGATGTAATCGGCCAAGATGTCATCACGCAAACCTTGAGAAATGCGGTCGCCAGTCACATGACGAGTCACGCGTATTTATTCAGTGGTCCCCGTGGTACTGGGAAAACATCTTGTGCCAAAATTTTAGCCAAAGCGGTGAATTGCCTTAATCCACATGACGGTGAACCTTGCAATGAATGTGAGATTTGTAAAGCTGCCAATGAGAATCGTTTAAATGATGTGATTGAAATCGATGCTGCTTCAAACAATGGTGTTGAAGAGATCCGTGATATTCGTGACAAAGTTAAGTACGCACCAACAGAAGCTAAGTTCAAAGTCTATATTATTGATGAAGTTCATATGCTTTCTCAAGGTGCTTTTAATGCCTTGTTGAAAACTTTGGAAGAGCCACCTGAGAACGTCATGTTCATTTTAGCGACAACTGAACCGCAAAAGATTCCCGCTACAATTATTTCTCGGACGCAGAGTTTTAATTTCCGCAGAATTTCCAAACAAGATATTTTGCAACGAATGGAATTTATTTTAAAAGATAAACAAATTGATTTTGATGAAGAGGCACTGAATATCATTGCTGCCTCTGCTGAAGGTGGAATGCGTGATGCTTTGAGTATTTTGGATCAAGCCTTATCATATGGTGATGACGAATTGACCTTGAAGAATGCTCAAGAAGTTACCGGTGCTTTGAGTAATGAACAAATCACTTCGTACATGCAGGCTATCGCTGATAATAATCCCGCTGAAGCGTTGACTAGTTTGTACCAAATTTTAGCCAGTGGCCGCTCAGCTTTGAGATTCACCGAGATGATCATTCGGGTATGTCGAAACCTAATTTTGTATAATTCGGATTCTGATTTGTCCGAAAAAATGGATAAGTCAGTTATGACCAAAGAATTGTTGGCAATTGCTGATAAATTCGATAATGCGCGCTTGTTTTACATCGTCGATCAAGTCAGTGCGACCCAAAAGAATCTCAAGAATTCCAATCAAACTGACATTTATATGGAAATTTTGACCGTTAAGATTTCTGAACCCAAAATTGCCCAGGCACAAACCCAAGCAAATCTTCAAGAACCAAGTGCTGCTATGGACAATGAGGTGATCGATAAACTTCGTGATGAAGTGTCACACTTGCAAAATGAAGTGAAGGATTTAGCAACTGGTGAAGTTAAAAAACCGGTCGTTAAAAAGACTCATCGTCGGACGAAGAATAACACTCGTCTCAATAAGACAGCTATTTACAAAGTCCTCGGTAGTGCCACTAAGTCGGACTTGTCGGAAGCTCGAGATATTTGGCCCGATTTAATGAGTATGCTTTCAATCACCCAACGTGCTATGATGAAAGTCGCTGAACCAGTAGCGGCCTCAAAAGATGGTATCGTCGTAGCTTTTGATTATGAAATGTGGTTTGAACAAGCTCAAGATGATACCGAATTTTTAACTGAATTAAGTAATAATGCTGGTCGGCTTTTGAAGAAGGACTGTCAAATAGTTCTTGTTCCTAAAGCTGATTGGCCTAAGATTCGAAAAGAATATATCGACAACAATATTGATTTAAACAATCAAGGTAAAGTAGAATCTAAGCAAGAACCAAAAAAGAAAACTGATCCCACCGTTGATGAAGCAGTAAAATTATTTGGTGACGATATAGTTGATATAAAAAATGACTAGGAGGATTTTTTCATGAGTAAAGGAATGCCAAATATGGGCGGAATGGGTGGCAACATGGCCAACATCATGCGCCAAGCTCAAAAGATGCAAAAAGAAGTTCAAGCAACAACTGAAGAATTGAACAAGACAGAATACACAGGTAAGTCAGTTGATGACTTTGTCACAGTTAAAGTTACCGGTGACAAGAAAATCGCTGATATGACAATCAGTGAAAAGATTATCGATCCAGATGATCCAGATACATTACAAGATATGTTAATCGATGCTTTAAATAATGCCTTTGAAGCCGTTGACAATGATAAACAAGCTAAATTAGGTAAATACACAAACGGGTTGATGTAGTTTATGAAATATCCAGAACCAATATCAAAATTAATTGATAGTTACATGATGTTACCAGGAATCGGTCGTAAGACTGCAACCAGAATGGCCTTTTTTACACTTGGAATGGATAAAGATCAAGTGCAAGAATTTGCTGATAATTTAATTTCCGCAAAAACAGATTTAAAGAGTTGTCGAATTTGTGGAAATATTACCACTGAGGATATTTGCAATATATGTAAAGATAAGAGTCGTGATCAATCGACTATTTTAGTAGTTGAACAGGCTAAGGACATCATGTCGCTTGACGATATGAATGGCTACAATGGCTTATATCACGTGCTAGGAGGGGTCTTATCACCAGTAGATGGAGTTGGCCCAGAAGATTTAAATATTAAGCTGTTACTGAATCGTTTAAAGGAAAATCAACACGTAAAAGAGTTGATAATTGCCACAAATGCGACCCCAGAAGGAGAAGCAACTGCCCAATATTTAGCCAAATTAGTTAAGCCAGCTGGAATAAAAGTAACTAGACTAGCACACGGACTAGCTGTTGGATCTGATATCGAATATGCAGACGAAATGACTTTGAAGAGTGCGGTACTAGGTCGCAGGGAGATTTAACATGTTTGGTAGAAATAAAGTATCCGTTCAAAAAATGGAAGATGATCGCCTTTTAGATAATATTCACCAAATTCAAAAACGAATCGGTAATACACAAAGAATGATCAACAATTCAGTGGACGTAGACGACGAAACTAGAATTAGACTGAAACTAGATCAGTTGAAGTATCAATTCTTGTATTTAGAAGCAAGAAGAAGAAAAGCTACTGCAAAGGCCACAACGAATATTATCTTCGGAGACGAAGATACATTTTTGAAGCAACCTAGTAGAGCGGAGAAACATTGGTAGACCAGAGAGCGGAGTAAGGACGGTTAGTTCCTCTATCTTGTAGGGAGTTGTCCTTACGTAGCTCATTTAGAGAGCGTAACAAGCCGCTTAGAAGTACCACATAGCCTAGCTTCACGAATTGCACGCTGCACTTTGCGGGCGATTTGGGAAGCGTAGCTATGTAAGTACTTCTGGCTTGTGCAGCTCGTTTTGACTATAAAACTAAGAACAATAGTTCTAAAACAAAAGAATAACCCCTATTTGAAACAGACTTTAATAAGTTTTAAATCTGTTGAGAATAGAGGTTTTTTTATAAAAAAATGACAAGGTTACTTTTCTAGTTATTATCACTATCTAGAATAAAGAAACACAATAAACCCATTAAAATACCAAGTCAAGAATAAGAATAGAATTAGTATTCCTAAATAAATGGAAAGCAAATAATCAATAGTAATGAAATTCAGTCCGGAGTACAAGTCCTGTGATGGCTCAGCCGCCAAATTATCCTTAGTGCTTTAGCACTTAGGATAAGGCCAATCTTTGAGATTTTGCGCACTTTGCAAAAGCTCAAAGTTGTGCCGGCAGCGTTCCAGCCAATCACAGGGCTTGTACGGAGGACGGCATACTAAACAAACCTCAAAAATACAATTTACCACCTCCAAGAAGTTTCATTTATAACCGATTTCAAGTAAAATAGTAGTAACCATCTAGGAGAGATTATTTATATGTCAGGAATATTTATTTCATTTGAAGGACCAGACGGAGCAGGCAAAACTACTGCGTTAAAAAAATTAATGCCACTATTACAAGCAAGAACCGATAAAGAGGTTATCTTGTCAAGAGAACCAGGTGGTAGTCCAATTTCGGAAAAAATAAGAAAAATAATTTTAGAAAAAGAAAATGAAGAAATGGACGCTCGAACAGAGGCTTTGTTGTATGCAGCAGCTAGACGACAACATCTGATTGATGTTATTTTACCAACGCTTAAACAAGATAAAATTATGCTCAGTGATCGTTTTGTTGATAGTTCGATTGCCTATCAAGGTGGCGGTCGTGAGATTGGAACTAAAGCAGTTGCTGAAATTAATAATTTTGCGATTGAAGGTCATTTTCCTGATTTAACGATTTATTTCGATATCACACCTGATATAGGTTTGGCTCGAATTAAAAAAGATCATGAGGGACAAATGGATCGCCTTGAGAAGGCAGCTTTCAGTTTCCATGAAAGAGTTTATAATTCATATCAAGAAATTGTTAAAAATAATCCAGAACGTATCCAAAGCGTGAATGCTGATCAAAATCCTGAACAAGTTGTCAAAGATGTTTTGGATATAATCGTTAAGAGATTCCCAAAAACTTTTGCTAAAGGAGAATAGTCATGAAAGTAATTTTAGCCATAGTTCAAGATAAAGATAGTCAACAATTGCAGGAGAAACTTGTCAAAAGTAATTTTAGAGCGACAAAATTGCCATCAACTGGTGGATTTTTGAAGGCCGGAAATTGTACGTTTATTATCGGTGTTGAAGATGAAAAAGTTGACGATGTATTGAGCATTATTAAGAAAAATTGTCATACTCGTTCACAATATGTTACTCCAACTTTCTTGATGCCAGAAGCAGCAAGTAGTTTAGCAGAACCAATTCAAGTTCAAGTCGGTGGAGCAACTTGTTTCATCTTGCCTGTGGAAAAATTTGTGAGATTCTAAAATGAAAATACAAGACGAGCAACCAAAAGTGATTGCGGAATTTAAAAAGATAATTGCTTCAAACATGTTGTCGCACGCTTATTTGATCGATAGCGCATCATCAAAAATACGCCAACAGGTAGCAATTTGGTTAGCTCAAAGTCAGTTTTGTGATAACTTACGAGACGGCGCACCGGATCAAACTTGCCAAAAATGTCGCACGATTGCCTTGGGTGATAATCCCGACGTCCTAGAAGTGGAGACCGAGAAGCAGAGTATTGGTGTCGACGATATCAAGTTTTTCAAGAAAGAAGCCAATATGACCGCCACTCAGGGAAAAAGGCGAATTTTGATTATCGATGAAGCTGAGAAAATGACTAACGCAGCTAGTAATAATTTGTTGAAAACGATTGAAGAACCTGAAGGTAACTTGATGATTATTTTGTTGGCGGATTCGGCTAAACAGCTGTTGCCAACGATTCAATCACGGGTGCAGATTTTTCATTTGTCGAATAAGAGTAATGAAGATGAGATCAAGAGTTTGGTGGAAGTCGGTTTCAAAGTACCGCAAGCTCAGAAGGCTTTGAAATTTACAGATATTAAATATTTGGATAGCATTACCGGTGATAAATACCAAGCGATGTTGTCGGCAATCACCAATTGGTTGAGAGAAATTAATAAACAAAAAATAAATAGTTTTATTGATATACAGACTGATATCATGCCTTTAGTAGAGAATAAAAATCAGCAACATTTGGTTTTCGACATGTTGAATCAGATTTTTAGTGATATATTATCAATTAGGTACAATTTAGAAAAATCAACATTGACGACTGAGGATTTACTTTCCAACAAGGGGATAAAAAAGATTGTTGAAATGTCTGATGACTTATTCACAGCCGAACAGATGTGGAAAAGTAATGTATCTTTTCAAGCTATTTTAGAAGATTTGTCATTAAAATTTGTGGATTAGTAGGTGAAATCATGTCAGAGAAGGATTTATATGATGAATTTGAAACAATCACAAATCAACTAAATGATATAAGTAAAAAGGTTTCTCTGTTGAAAGAGGAACTGTCCGATACTTTGGAGAAAAACGAGGAAATTAAGTTAGAGAACCAAAATCTTCGGAAACACTTAGAAAAAGTTGGCTATGAGGAAAAGGATTTTAATGGCAATGCGTTGTCTGATTCGCGATTGAATTTGGAAAAACTTTATCGCAAAGGATTTCACGTTTGCCAACAGTACTATGGATCTCATCGTGATAATGATGAGGAATGTTTATTCTGTATGAACGTTTTGTACGGAACGAACTGGAAGAAGAATAAAAAAGTTAAAAAGTAAGGGGAGCTATTTGAATGAAGGAACAAAAAAGTTTTGTTGAAAATTCGAAGGGCTGCCTTTTTTTAGTGCCAACACCAATTGGTAATTTAGAAGACATGACTTTTCGAGCTGTCAACACTTTAAAAGAAGCAGACTTGGTTGCGGCAGAGGATACTCGTAATACTAAGAATTTATTGAATCATTTTGAAATACCAACAGAATTAATAAGTTTTCATGAACATAATACTGCGCAACGTATTCCAGAATTAATAGAAAAAATGAATGACGGTTTAAAAATTGCTCAAGTTAGTGATGCCGGAGCTCCTTCGATCAGTGATCCTGGTAAGGAATTAGTCAAAGCAGCTATCAAAGAAGAGATCCCAGTCATTCCGCTGCCAGGTGCTACGGCTTCAATCACGGCGTTGATTGCTTCAGGAATCGAGCCACAGCCATTTTACTTCTATGGCTTTTTACCTCGAAAGGGTAAGGAAAGAACGCAAGCACTAGCTGATTTGGCAAAGCGTTCTGAGACTACGATTATCTATGAATCACCTTATCGAGTTAAGAAGACGATTCAAGATTTGATCGAACGATTCGGGGATGACCGGCAGATTGCTTTAGCCCGGGAATTAACTAAGATTCACGAAGCCTTTTTACGGGGAAGTTTGAAAGACGTTGCTGCCTATTACGAAGACAACGATCCTAAAGGTGAGTATGTTTTGATAATTGCTGGAAAACCGGAAGAAGAAGTTGCGGTAAGTTCTGACCAAGATCTGATCTCAGCAGTAGATAACTTGATTGCCTCTGGTAAAAAACCTAACAAAGCAATTAAGGAAGTTGCCTTGACTAATGGCTTGAAGAAACAAGCTGTCTATAATCTTTATCATGGAATTGGAGAAGAAAAGTGACTAAAGAAACCTTTTCAATTGAAACAGAAGTACCATATTATTTTGTAAATTTCACAGGTGATATTCGTTTGTCGGCTTTGATCGATATCATGCTGTTGACGTCTGAAAAGCAGTTGCATCAAGCTGATGTTGATAGTACTGAGATGGTTGAGAACAATGGCTTAGGTTGGGTAGTGGTTCAATATCATTTAGACATCTTACAAATGCCTACCTTGGGTCAAAAGTTGAAAGTGACGACTCAAGCAACGAGTTATAACAAATATTTCTTTTATCGTAACTTCTGGGTCGAGGATTTAGATGGAAACGTCTTAGCTAAAGCTCAGAGTGCTTTTGTTTTGATCGATATTAAAGAACGGAAAATCGTCGGTGCAGCGGATCGTTTGGATAACAAATTTGGAGCTGAAGAAGTTAATCGGATTCAACGCTTTAACCGAATCAAAATTCCAGATGATTATGATTTCAAACAGAAACAACATATTGGCTATTACAACATCGATGTTAATAAACATGTTAATAATTCATATTATTTCGATTGGATGATCGATACACTTGATACTGATTTTATTGCCAGTCATCGAATTAAGAGTATGGATATAAAATACGAAAAAGAATTGAATTTGGATAGTCAACCAGTAGCCTATGCAAAACTTGATAATACGAATAATAAATCTATTCATTGGATTAAAGACGGTGACGTACTGAACGTTACTGCTCAGTTTGAGTGGGGAAATAAATAAAATCCAAACTAATCACTTGTAACCAAAAATATTTGTGCTACTATATTGAGGTACTAAAAATTATTTGGAGTAGGATTCAAGGCGTTAAGTGCTGATGGAACGGAATGTGAACATCGGACAAAGAGTTTACTCGCGATCTTGTTTCCGCATTCGCCACTTTATATAGGCCTCTTTTATATGCGGTGGCAGCTCCGTTTGGGAGATGTCGGATTATGAACAACAGTAGGACAAAGGTAATTAGTGTTCAAGAAGTTACGTGGATGGCACTGTTGATAGCTTTACAAATGGTTTTAGGAAAGTTATCAATCGGTAGCAATACTTTGAAGGTAGGCTTTAGTTTTATTGCAATTGCTTTGATGGGGTATTATTTTGGACCATACAAGGCTGCAATTGCTAACGTCTTGGCAGATATTATTGGTCATACAGTTTTGCCTTCAGGTAGTAGTTTCTTCTTTGGTTTCACCTTGTCAGCACTTGTGGCAGGTTTGATTTATGGGTACATGTTACACAACCACAAAGTAACAGTTCTCAGAACGTTCATCACCGTGTTATTGATTACGGTAATTGTTAATACAGCAATGAATACCTTGTGGATTCAGATGATGACCAATTTACCGGTCATGACTTTATTGGTACCAAGACTTGCCAAAGAGGCATTTAGTTTGGTTTATCAAACAGGACTTTTGTATATCGTTCTTAAATGGATCGATAATTCAAAATTTAATAAAATCGGCCTATAGGTCGATTTTTTTTTTGGATAAAAATTATGTGTTAAAATAATTCTATTAAGAATGAGGGATTATTATGAAAATATTAGCATTTGATACATCCAATAAGCCATTATCCGTTGCGGTAGTTGTTGATGGCGAAGTTTTAGCACATATTGAATCAACTGAGAAAAAGACCCACAGTGTTTCACTTTTACCAGATATTAAAAAAAGTTTAGAAAAAGCCAATTTATCTGTTGATGATATCGACTTGATTGCAGTTGCTAAAGGACCTGGTTCATATACTGGTGTTAGAATTGCTGTCACGGTTGCAAAAGTTTTAGCGGATACTTTGAATAAAAAATTAGTCGGTGTTTCTAGTTTGAAGTTGTTAGCTGCTAATGGTGATAAGAAACATCTCTTAGTTCCTTTGATGGATGCTAGAAATGACAACGCTTTTGCCGGAGTTTACGTTAATAATCGGGATGGTCGTCTATTAACTGTGATCAGTGACCACCATACTTCAATGAAAAATTTATTTGAAACTTTAGAACAATATGAATCACAAGAATTGGAATTTATCAATGCAACACCAAGATTAACCGAATTAATTCAAAATCATTTTCCTGAAGCAACGATAATTTCTACTGAGGATTCGTTGCCAGATGCTGCTAAATTAAGTAAAATTGCAGAGACGACACCAGCAGTTAAGGATATTGATAACTTTATCCCAACCTATTTGCGTCTCACGCAAGCAGAGCATGACTGGTATGCTAAAGGTAATAAGGAAGACAAGAATGTTTCCTATGTTGAAGAAGTTTAAAAGTATTTTAAGTAGTAAAACGGAAAAGTTTGATTTTGATAAGCAGTTAGTTACGATTGACGGACAAGAATACACCTTGCGTAAAGCTATCCAGCAAGATGCCATCGAATACATGCGAATTCAAGAAACCATTTATCCTATTCCTGTACCATGGCCTATCGATATTGTGAAAATGGAAATTGGTAATAAGAATGCGCTCTATTTGTCATTGGAAAATAAAAAGGGAGTAGTTGCCTTCATTGGAATTTCCTTGAGCGATAAAGTCGAGTCACACATTACTAATTTGGCGGTTCACAGTGAATTTCAAAAATTAGGAATTGGCCATCTACTTTTGAATCAAGTTTTCCATTATTGTCGAAAACGTAACTTTAAAAAGATGTCACTTGAAGTTGATGTAACTAACGATTCAGCCATTGCTTTGTATAAAGCCTTTGGTTTCAAAGTCAAAACAGTTCATAAACGGTATTATTTTAGAAATCATCACGACGCTTTAGAAATGATGGTTGACCTTTAAGGAGATTATTTTGAAAAAAGATACATTAATCATGTCATTTGAAAGTAGTTGTGATGAAACTTCTGTCGCAGTTATTAAAAATGGAAACGAAATATTATCAAACATAATTGCAACACAAATCAGGAGTCATCAACGTTTTGGAGGCGTAGTTCCAGAAGTAGCTAGTCGTCACCACGTTGAAGAAATCACCCATTGTATCAATTTGGCATTAGAAGAGGCTAAAGTTGGCTATCAAGATTTGGATGCCGTGGCCGTAACCTTTGGACCAGGACTCGTCGGTTCATTATTGATCGGTATCATGGCTGCTAAGACGGTCGCTTTTGCTCACAATTTGCCTTTGATCAAAGTTAACCATTTGGCAGGACATATTTATTCAGCAAATTTTGTAACTGATTTACAATATCCATTCATGTCACTCTTGGTATCTGGTGGTCACACTGAAATAGTTTTAGTTACCGCTCCAGGAGTTTTCCAGACGCTTGGTGACACTAGAGATGACGCCGTCGGTGAAGCCTATGATAAGATTGGGCGAATTCTTGGCATTAACTATCCAGCCGGTAAAAAAGTTGACCAAATGGCTACTAAAGGTAAAGATACCTTTGATTTTCCACGTGCCATGGTTCAAGAAGATAACTTAGACTTTAGTTTCAGTGGTTTGAAGAGTGCCTTCATCAATCGCGTTCACCATGCTGATCAAGTTCATGAAGAACTCAATAAGAATGATCTAGCTGCCAGTTTTCAAGCTGCAGTTTTAGATATTTTAAGTAACAAGACTTTCAGAGCCTTGAAACAACATCCAGTTAAGCAATTGATCGTAGGTGGGGGAGTTTCCGCTAACCAAGGTTTGAGAAAACGTTTGGCACAAGAAATTAAAGAACGTAATTTAGATATGGAATTAGTCTTTCCTCCACTTCGCCTTTGTGGAGACAATGCCGCAATGATCGGTGCAATGGCTCAAATTCAATACGACAAAGGTGATTTTGCCGATTTGGATTTGAATGCTGACCCTAGTTTGGACTTTTAATAAATATAATTTTAGTGACGGACACCTATTTTTTTATAGGTGTCTTTTTGGATATTTTGGAAGTTTAAAATATGCTATAGTCAAACTAGTGAATTAAATAACGAGCTTTTATTGAGCTACCTAGGGGATGTAGAGATGGCAGATAAGATTAGTTTAGGTTTGGATATCGGTGTTGCTTCAGTTGGTTTCAGTGTCTTGAATATTGATCAAGCAAAAATTGTTGAATTGGGTTCGCGACTCTTTAATGCTAAAATTGCTGAAGAAAATCAAACACGTCGAGGTATGCGTGGTGCCAGAAGACGCTTAAATCGTAATCGTCAAAGACGAAGTGATACAGTGAAACTATTTAAAGAATTTGGTTTATTGGCTAAAGATTCTAAATTTGACTCAGAATTTAATCAAAACTGGAATCCTTATGAAATTCGGGTCAAAGGATTGAGTGAGCAATTATCAAAAATTGAATTAGCCTATGCTTTATATCAGATCATTAAGCATCGTGGAATTAGTTACGCTTTAAAGGATGCCGATGTGGATGAAGATAGTGGCAATGATTATTCAAAGAGTCTGAAAATCAATAGTGATGAGTTAAAGACTATGACTCCAGCTCAAATCCAATTACAAAGATTGCAAGAATATGGAGCGGTTCGTGGAAAAGTCGTGGTTGGTGAAGATGACAACCAGACTGTTTTACTAAATGTATTTCCAACTAGTGCTTATGAAAAAGAAGCTAAGCAAATTATTGAAGAACAAAAACAATTTTATCCGGAAATTTTGACGAGTGAATTCTTTGAACAATACTCCAAAATTTTGACTCGTAAAAGAGGCTACTTTGAAGGTCCCGGAAATGAATTATCGCGAACAGATTATGGTATTTATAAAACTGATGGTCGAACGCTTGATAATTTATTTGAAGAGTTGATTGGTCATGACAAAGTTCATCCTAAAGAATTACGGGCCTCGAGTGCTTCTTATACGGCACAGTTGTTTAATTTATTGAATGATTTGAATAATTTACGAATTCTTAGTTTAGAGGATCAGAAACTCACAACTGAAAATAAAAAGGCCATTATTCATGAATTGAAAACTAGTGTTAAAACTGTGCAAATGGTTAACTTAATTAAAAAAGTTACGGGTTGTGATAAAGATGATATTAAAGGTTTTCGAGTTGATGATAAGGACAAACCAGAGATAAGTTCGATGAGTATTTATCGAAAGGTCCATAAAGATTTTCTAGCTGATGGAGTTGATATCTCTGATTGGCCAGCAGAATTTCTCGACCGTTTGAGTTTTATTGTGACGCTTAATACTGAAAATGGTGAAATAAGAAAACAATTGAAAAATCGCTTGCAGCCTGAATTTAAATTTTTAACTGACGATTTAATTCAGTTTATTATCGATCATAAAGCAAGCTTTAAAATTAGTACTAATCATAAATGGCATCGTTTCTCAGTTAAAACAATGCAGGAATTGATTCCGATTATGGAAGAACGTCCAGTTGAACAGATGACGCTCCTAAATGAATTAGGACTGGTTAAGAAAAATCAACATCGTTTTGAAAATAATAAATATTTACCTTATCGAGAAATTGCTAAGGATATTTATAATCCAGTTGCATCAAAAGCGGTTCGTGAAGCTTTAAAAATTGTTAATGCCGTGCTAAAAAAGTATGGCAAAATTGATTATTTAGTTGTGGAAATGCCTCGAGATAAGAATCTGGATGAAGAAAAAGATCAAATTAAGAAATTCCAAAAGGAAAATAAGCAACAAAAAGATAAGGCATATATAACTTTTGTTGATGCTATTGGGGATGAGAATAAGGTTAAAGCTGCTTTGTACGGGAATCATAAGTTACAAACTGAAATTCGATTGTGGTATTTGCAAGAGAAAAAAGATCCATATTGTGATAAATTAATCGATCCAGATGATTTATTGAGTAATCCAGATAAATTTGAAATTGACCACATTATTCCACAATCGATTTCTTTTGATGATAGTTTAAACAATAAAACACTGTGTTTTGCTTCGATGAATCAGATTAAGGCACAAAAGACCCCATTCGAATTTATGAATGAAGGTCATGGTATCGGTTATGATAAATTTAAAAAAATAATTTTAGGTAATAAAAATTACGGTAAAGCTAAACGTGATAATTATTTGTTTGAAGAAAATGTCAATGATATTGATACTAGAAAGAGATTCATCACTCGTAATTTGGTTGATACAAGATATTCTTCAAGAATAGTTTTGAACAGTTTGCAAGAGTTCTTCAAAGAAAAAAATGATGGAACCAAAGTGACAGTTATTCGTGGAAAATTTACTTCTAACATGCGTAAGCACTGGAATATTAATAAGACACGTGATACTTTCCATCATCATGCCATTGATGCCTCAATTATTGCCGCAACACCATTTTTAAATATGTGGAAAAAGGGCAGTACTATTTTCCCTAAAAATGTTGGTGAGTCGTCAATCGATATTACTACTGGTGAAATTTTAGACGATAAGAATTTTAATAAGACGATGTACAGTGAGCCTTATGCTGGTTTCTTCAATGAATTGAATAACGCAGATGATAGAATCAAGTTTTCTCATCAAGTTGATAAAAAGATGAATCGTAAAGTCAGCGATGCGACGATTTATTCAACAAGAAAAGGTCAATTAGCAAAAGACAAACAAGAATCTGAGTATGTCGTAGGTAAAATCAAAGATATTTATAGTGTCGATGGCTATAAGAAATTTAAGGCTCTTTGTGATAAAGATGAAACGAAATTCTTATTAGCCAAATATGATCCAAGAAGTTTTGATAAATTGGTTGAGATAATGAAAAATTATCCAAATAAAAGAGAAGTTGAACAAGCAAATGGCAAATTTAAAGTATTTGACATCAGTCCATTTGAAAGTTATCGACTTGACCATGGTATGGTTCGTAAATATGCGAAAAAAAATAACGGTCCAGTAATTAAACAACTTAAATATTTGGATAAGAAGCTCGGTTCTCATATTGATATCACGCCAAAAAGCGCTAAGGATAAGCATGTCGTTCTACAATCATTAAAACCTTGGCGAACAGATGTCTACTTTAACCACGAGACCAATGAATATGAAATTATGGGTATTAAATATTCAGATTTGAAGTTCAATAAAGGTGAAGGATACGGAATTAAAAAAGCTAAATACTTAGAGATTAAAAAACGTGAAGGAGTGGCTGATACTTCAGAATTCATGTTTAGTTTGTATCGTAAGGATCGGATTAAAGTTGAGAATTTGGGGACGCATGAATCGGTTGAATTGCTGTTTTGGTCTCGTAATGCTGTAAGTAGTGGGTATGCGGAATTGAAGCCGATTGATAAATTTGACAATAAAGATGGTGACTATCCTATTTATGGGCATTCAAAAGGGCAGATTATAAAGAAAATGATTCCGAAAAATTGTAAGATTTGGAAAGTAAATACAAATATTTTAGGTGATCCATATTACCTTGAAAAAGAAGGAGAAAATCCAAAAGATATTCTTGATTAATCCTTTTGATATGGTAATATCTTAGTTGTAAGGGACGCCTTATATGTTTGAATATTCATTCGCTTAAAGTTTTAGTTTTACTGTTTCTAAATCTTTAAGGATCTACAAAAATAAGGATTTATTCCGAATTTACCACCTATTTGAAAAAATAGGTGGTTTTTTTTTTATCAAAATTTGGAGGTTAAATCATGGCTTGGAGAATTGTCCATGTCAAAGAAGGCGATGAATTACGATTAAGATTAGATAATTTGGAGGTGCGTAAAAAGGAGGATAAGGTTTATATTCCATTAAGTGATATTTCAGTGGTTGTTTTGGAAGGAAATCGAACTAAAATTACGACAAAACTATTATCCAGCTTAAGCCAGAATAATGTTGGCTTAGTAATTTGTGATGATAAATATTTGCCTGTCGGAATGTATTTACCGTACGGACAGTACCATCACTGTTCTAAAAGGGTTATTAACCAAGCAGGATGGACTCCTGAACAAAAAGGTATACTTTGGAAAGCCGTAGTTGGCCAAAAAATGAATAACCAACTAGGATATATCAAATATTGCGGAGTGGATAGTGACAGAATCGAATTGATAGAAGACTTGATTGATGGACTAGAAATCGGAGATTCTACTAATCGTGAAGGCCACGTTGCTAAAGTTTATTTTGATTCACTTTATGGAAAGTCATTCACAAGGGATGAAGATTGTCTAATTAATGGAGCAATGAATTTTGGGTATGCGATTATTCGATCTAGTATGGCTAGAATTGTGGTCGGAAATGGATTAATAACGATGTTAGGTATATTTCATCGTAATGAGTTTAATAGTTTTAATCTGGCTGACGACTTGATGGAACCATATCGTCCATTGATGGATTATTGGGTTAATGAGTTTGCTCTAAGTGATAAAGACTATTTGACTTATGAATCAAGACTGAAGATTATTGAATTTATGAATCAAAAAATTGTCGTCAATAATAAGAAAATGACGATCAGTAATTCCATGCAAGAATACGTTAATAGTTTTGTTACAGCTATCGATCAAACTGATCCAACTTTATTAGTGAAAATTACGTTAAATAATTTTATAGGTGAAAAAGGATGAAATATCAAAATATGAGAATGATGTGTATGTTTGATTTACCCATGGAAACTACAAATGAAAAGCGCAATTATCGAATCTTTCGAAAATCTTTGTTGAAGAATGGTTTTACAATGTTACAGTATTCAATTTATTGCCGAGCCGTCCAAAATCGAGCGGCGGCTAAGAAATATGAAAATGATATAAAGAACTATTTACCACCACATGGTGAGGTTAGATTAGTGTACGTTAGTGAGAAACAATATGGTGATATGCAAGTGCTTGTCGGCAATAGAAGTAAGCAAGAGCTATTAGTTGGAAACAAGGAACTGGTAGTCATATGATGTTGAGTATTGAATTAGAAAATCAAAAATTCTTAGATATTGATCTAGATGAATCAGTATATATTACTGGTCCTAATCAGAAGCAAATGTGGAAAATTTTTCGTAGTTTGTACTATTACTTCAATAAAGCTCCACAATTGTCGACGAATATTTATGGTGATGACAAAATTGAAATTACTTTTGATGATGAGGCTATGTCGGTTAAAAATAATGAAACCTACTTTATTAACAGTAGAGAAAGTATTTATAACCAAATGATTTATAAAAAGAATTCCTTGTTATTTGATTATCTGAATAGTCAGTCAGATAATATAGAAGTCAATCATAATCTGGAAAGAATGAATGACGAGCTATTAAAAATAGAGTTGAATTTACAAGATACTTTGGATGAGAATTCTAATAATTTAAAAGTTTCTTTTCAAGAGCAAACTTATTCGGATTTATTGAAAAATAATTTGATGATGAATTATGAGTTAGATAACAGTATCTATCCTTTGGAATTCATGGATACAGAAGCCTTGTTAGATGAATTTCTGAATTTCCTTAAATTTAAACTTGATAATGATGGACATACAGTTTGGTTGATTCTTTACAATTTAGAAAGTTTTGTTTCCGCTGAAGAGATGTACAATTTTGTTTTGAAGGCAAAAAATATGGCAGCAGAATCCGATATGAAATTAATAGTCATCGGCAACAGCTTAGAGAATATTCCAATCTGTGAGCATGATGTCGAAAATATTGTAATTGCGGCCGACGAATTTCATCAAATGTTACCTTTTGAGAATTTGCTAGAAACTATAAAGCTACATTATCCAGCCGATTTCTATTGGAGTCCTGAAGATACAGTAAATGCCATAAGGAGAATTGCTCCACTTGTTGGATCAAGTAAAAAGATGTTTATATCTAGTAAAGATTTGGTATTATTGAAAGTAGTAAATGAGATTTTAGGTTACGAGACGTCGTTTAACTTAGAATGTAGTTTACTTAATAGTACGGAGACCAAATTTTTGAAAGATTAATTAGATATTTAGTTATTTTTTGAATTTGAGGTTTTTGTACCCTTAAAGATTTAGAAACAGTAAAACTATCAACAGAAAAATTAAAAGCCTTACAAGGTTTTTGTACCCTTAAAGATTTAGAAACAGTAAAACTGTTTATATGGACTATAAACAAATTGTTGAGTTTTTGTACCCTTAAAGATTTAGAAACAGTAAAACTTCGTGATATATTGATATTGTCGAGAGACGGTTTTTGTACCCTTAAAGATTTAGAAACAGTAAAACAATTCAATAAAAAAAGACGGGTCCAACTGTGTTTTTGTACCCTTAAAGATTTAGAAACAGTAAAACCGGATTATGAAGATAAAAAAGTTAATACAAGTTTTTGTACCCTTAAAGATTTAGAAACAGTAAAACCGGATTATGAAGATAAAAAAGTTAATACAAGTTTTTGTACCCTTAAAGATTTAGAA
>NZ_JAYKTX010000014.1:57008-82406 GCF_036913615.1 Companilactobacillus miaonis
AGAAACAGTAAAACTAAGCAATTTCTGATCATGAACGCCAATCCGTTTTTGTACCCCTAAAGATTTAGAAACAGTAAAACTGACCCCAAATTCAAATTGATTTGGGGATTTTTTGTGTACGTTTTGCAATTAAATTCAAAAAAAGATTAATAAATCCTTCCAATTGTGTTAAAAATAATGGGAGGTGTAATTGATGGAAAATAGAACTACCATTTCATACGTAATTTTAAAGTATGATAAAAGGACGGATGCTATCTATACCAAGGGGGTCAATAATGATTTAGGAAACTTTGTGATCCCCACTTTGGAGCTTGATTCAGCTAGAAATACAACATCGACCGAACTTAAAATGCATATCATTGAACGTTTGAAAGTTGTCGACGCTAATATTGACATTGATCATTTGTTTATTCCATTTACCAATGTGTCTTTTTCGCGTGACACAAAATTCTATAATTATTCAGTCATCATTTTTGAATCAGATAAAGATGTTTTTGCGACGAGTGAAAATGAATCTTGGTACAAATTGAATTATGATAATCAGAACTTTATTTGGAATTTTACTTGGTACAGTGGGATGCAGCGCAGTGATGATTTATTGTTGGCTAATCCGGCGGTTTATGGATATGTGGCTAATCCTGATTTGAAAGATGATCGACGTGATTTCTGTAATATTATGCGTTTTGTTGCTATAGAGACTCAGACCTTTCCAATTCTTGGTTTATTGTCAGGTAATGGTTTTACGAAAAATGAAGTCTTACATTACCAACGATTACTAGGATTCTCTGGTAGTGATCTTAAAACGAGGTCAGCTTTTGAACGGAAGTATTCTGATTCAATCAAAATCATCGACAATGATAAAGTAAAACCGTCTTATAAAATTAAAAATAAATACTTACAAAAATAGCGCTGAGATCTCTCTCAACGCTATTTATATTTCTCTTCTAATTTACTCATCCAAAGGGCTAAACCACAACCCAAGATGAAGAAAATGATACTCAAAACGATGGTTGATCCGTTCACGCCAGCATAAGAAATGCCGTCATTTTGATATGGATTAGGAACCAAAATCAAAATCGTACTAGCTAAAACAATTCCTAAGATGAAATGGTAGACGCGTGAATGATGATTCTGAATCAATTTCTCCATAGCTTTTGAAAAAACTAACATTGAGATGATTCCACCAATCGCAATTGGGATGAAGACCATTGGGTCAAAAGATTTGAAACCTTTGAGCATCGGTGAGTACAGTCCTAAGATGATCAACAAGTTGGATGGACTCAAACCGGGCACCAAAACACCCAAGGCAATCAACGCTCCGGCAATCACAAATCCTAAGAAATTAGCAGGGATAGTTCCAAAAATTTCACTCATGAAAAATAGGAATAAACCGCCACCAATCAAGATTCCTAAGAACCAAGCAATATCAATTTTGTCTCGTGCAGATTTAGAAGTAGATTCACGCAATAAAGTTGGCATCGTCCCGATAATCGTCCCAGCAAAGCCCCACAAAACGATTACTTGATAATGTTGCAATAAAAAATCAAGTGGTTTTGAAAGTAGACCAATTCCGACAATGCCACCTAGACCAATTGGCAAGAAGTAAAGGAAATCCCGTTTGAAATTTTGTCGGACGTGAGCCATGAAACTCAACATGCGTTCGTAAATTCCCATTATGGCGGCTAAAACGCCACCCGAAACTCCTGGTAGGATGAAACCTAAAGCAATAATAACTCCCTTAATGAATCTCACTAAAAAATTTTCTTGTTTTGTTTTCAATTTTCCCTCTTTAAAGTCTTTTCAACTAAGTTATCAAATTAATTATGTTTAATCAACGAAAAAAGCAGACCATCAGTCTGCTTAATCAGTAAATTCTTCTAATTCAATTGACTTCTCAGTCCATTGTTCTTCGATTTTATCTTGTTGTTGCTTATTTTCGTCGAGCTCTTTTTGTAAATCGGCTAATTTACTATAAGAAGTTAAATTCTCTTCTTTAGTCATTTCTTTTTGAATGGCTGAATTTTTGTCTTCAAGTTCAGAAATTTGTTTTTCTAAACTTTCAACTTCACGGCGAAGTTTTCGTTCTTGTTTTTGTTGTTCTTTAGATTGTTGATATTCAACTTTCTTTTCACTAACTGTAGTTTTGTGAACTTCTTCCTCAATTGGTTTGTCAGTTGTCTTTTCCAAATAGTAATCGTAGTCACCGAGATAGATTGTGCTGCCATGAGAGCCGATGTCAATGATTCTATCAGCTAGTGTGTTCAATAGGTAACGATCATGGGAAACGAACAGTACGGTCCCTTCAAAGCTCTTTAAAGCATCTTCTAGGACTTCCTTACTGTCGATATCCAAATGGTTAGTCGGTTCGTCCATTACTAAGAAATTATCGTGTTCCATAGCTAATTTGGTTAAAGTCAAACGAGCCTTCTCACCACCGGATAGACCGGCAACTGGTTTTAAGACGTCGTCGCCACTGAAAAGGAAAGCTCCCAACATATTGCGAATGACTTGTTCATCGAGGCGAGGATAGAGGTCCCAAATTTCGTGAAGGACATCTTTTTTAGGATCGAGGTTGTTGAGGTTTTGGTCGTAGTAGCCGACTTGCACGTTGGCTCCGAAGCGTGATGACCCTTTAATGAAGGGAATCTGTCCCAAAATTGACTTCAAGAAGGTTGATTTACCGATTCCGTTAGGACCAATAATACCGACACGTTCGCCTTTTTTAACATCTAAGTTGATGGGTTCTGACATGATCTGGTTGTCATAGCCGATGGCGGCGTCACTTACGTTTAAAACGTCGTTGCCACTTTCCTTATCAATTTGGAAGTTAAAGTGGACAGATCCTTGGTCACTGTCAGGTCGGTCTAAAACATCCATATGTTCGAGCTTTTTACGACGACTTTGAGCCATCTTGGTTGTTGAAGCACGGACGATATTTTTTTGAATGTATTCTTCAGTTTTCTTGATCTCAGCTTGTTGCTCTTCATAATGTTTCCAAGCCACTTCCTGATTCTTTTTCTTTTCTTGTAAGTAGAAAGTATAGTTACCAGAGTAATGTGTGGAAGAGTGATGATTAATTTCGACGATTTCGGTAACTACTTTGTCCAAGAAGTACTGGTCATGGGAAACGATAACTAAAGCGCCACGATAGTTCTTCAAATAACCTTCCAACCACTCGACGGTATTGATGTCCAAATGGTTAGTTGGTTCATCTAGTAGCAGAATGTCGTGATGTTCCAAAAGCATCTTAGCCATTGCTAAACGAGAACGTTCACCACCAGAAAGAGTTGAAATTTGATCTTGCCAAACGTCTTCATCAAAACCGAATCCCTTGAGAACACTACGGATTTCGGATTGATAACCGTAACCATTTTCCGAACGGAAGGTATTTTGCAATTGGTCGTATTGCTTCAAAATGTCATCGTAATCTTGAATATTTGGGTTAGCGAGTTTTTCTTCTAGAGCTCGCATCTTTTTTTCTTGAACTTTTAAATAGTCGAAGACTTTTTCCATTTCATCGAAAATTTTATTTTCACTATTTAAGCCGGAATCCTGAGCTAGATAACCAATATTAGTATCTTTTTTCAGAGCGATATTTCCGCTAGTGTAATTTTCCTGATCAGAAATAATTTTTAAAAGAGTTGATTTTCCAACTCCATTACGTCCGACTAAGCCAATACGGCTGTTATCTTGGACTTCGAAGCTAACATTTTCAAAGAGGCGCTTCGTACCAAAATTTTTTGTGATATTCTGTGCTTGTAATAAAATCATTTGAAACTCCTTTATGTATTCACAATTTTATCATTATTTAATAATTTATGTCTTTATAGGTTTAACGTATTGCGTTTTTATGGATTTTTATTTAGTATAAATGTTAGTGAAATGACACACATATGGTGGTAAATTATGACAAAAACAACAGTTCCAAACGCAACAATAAAGCGTTTACCAATATATTATCGGTATTTTCAGTTTTTAAGGGATGAAGGTACAAAAAAAATCTCTTCTGGAGAATTATCCGAAGGGGTCAAGATAGATAGTGCTACAATTAGACGTGACTTCTCATATCTAGGAGCATTAGGAAAACGTGGTTATGGCTACGATGTTAACGATTTAGTAGCTTTCTTTAAGAAGCTCTTAAATCAGGATAAGCGTACCAACGTAGCCTTAATTGGTGTAGGTAATTTAGGTAACGCCTTATTAAATTATAACTTTTCTCGGACAAATAATGTTCGAATTGCCGCAGCTTTTGATATAAATAAGGAAATTGTTGGCACAGTTAAGAGTGGGGTTCCAGTTTACGATATTAGTGAACTAAAGGAACAACTTCACTTGCAACAGATTGACGTCTGTATTTTAACTGTTTCTTCAAATGCGGCCCAAACGACAGCTGACTTGTTGGCTGATGCTGGGGTTCGTGGAGTATTGAACTTCACGCCAGTTATCATCAACGTTCCAAGCAGCATTCGAGTTCATTATGTTGATTTGGCGAATGAGTTACAAACATTGATTTTCTTCTTAGATCGTGACAAGTCACAAACTGAGGACCAAGAGCAAGAATAAAATAATAATAATTTTTTGGGGGAAATTACATTATGAGTGAACCATTATTTCTTGAGCCAGTATTCCACGAAAAGATTTGGGGTGGAAGAAAGCTAGAAACTAAGTTTGGCTACAATATTCCCGATGGAACTATCGGTGAATGCTGGGCTATTTCAGGACATCCAAACGGACCAACTAAAGTCCAAAATGGTGAATTTGCTGGACAATATGTTAACGACTTGTGGAAGAGCCACAAAGAACTATTCGGCAATCCCAAAGGTAAAGTATTTCCACTTTTAACAAAGATTTTGGATGCCGAAGCTAGTTTGTCAGTTCAAGTTCATCCCGACAACGAGTATGCTGAAAAGCATGAACATGAATTAGGCAAGACAGAATGCTGGTACATCATCGATGCTGAACCAGGTTCATACTTGATTTACGGTCACAATGCTAAGAACAAAGCTGAACTTGATAAAATGATCGAATCAGGCGACTGGGAACATCTACTAAGAAAAGTTCCTGTTAAGACTGGTGAATTCTACTACGTACCAAGTGGGACAGTTCACGCTTTGAATAAAGGTATTATGGCTTTGGAAACTCAACAAAGTAGTGACACAACTTATCGCTTGTATGATTACGATCGTGTTGACAAGACGACTGGTAAGAAACGTGATCTTCATATCAAACAATCTGAAGATACAATTACTGTTCCACACAAAGATCCAAAACTAAATATCGAATCAAAAGAAGTCGGTAAGAACAAGTTTACTACATTTGTTCAACCACCAGTATCACCATTCTTCTCTGTATATCACTGGGAAATCAAAGAACCAGTTGAATTACATCACCAAATTGGTAAGTATACACTAATCTCTGTTATCAATGGTGAAGGTAAGATTACGGTTGACGGTAAAGATTATGATTTGAAGAAGGGCATTCATTTGATTGTTCCTGCTACAGTTGATAGCTGGAAGTTAGATGGTGACCTCGATATTATCGCTTCCGAATCTGGAGAAGAATAATTTCAGCACTGAGTCTAAACCGAATTTGTTGCTCCAGACTGAATAACGGACCTATGAGATATTTCTTTCTAATGTTTCAGGAATAGTTATTCTATTTATAATTTTTCTTATGATGATTTTAAAAAATAGCAGCCTCTATTTTTCATAGTACGTAATAGACTTTTAGTCGGTTTACGGACATTGTGAATAGATGCTGTTTTTAATTTCTGAATTAAGCTGTATATACAAAAAATTAAGATCTAGTCTGGATTATGCGGAAGACGGCATACTTAGAAAATCTCCCAAAATAAAACCGTATATTTTTTTCGAAATAACCTGAATTCAAACTAAAAATGGAACATTAAATTAATATTAGGAGAAAATAGTTCGCTATTAAAGGTAAAATAAAAAACCTTTAATTTGGAATCGCTAACATTTTCCATTTTGATAAAAAATCTTCTATAATTAAAACTAAGCTTACTTAAAGGGGACCTAAAATTGCAAAAGCAAAAGTTTTTCCGGATAAGCTTAGGTTGGCAAATCATCATTGGTTTGATCCTAGGTATTATTTTAGGGCAGTTATTCTATCAGAATAAGGCTGCCATTCAAGTTATGCAAAACATTGGTACAATGTTTATCTCCATGATTCAAATGATTGTTTTACCAATCGTTATTTCCTGTTTGACCGTTGGTATCGCTAATATGGGTGATATCAAAAAACTCGGCCGAATAGGATTAAAGACTTTAGTATATTTTGAAATCATGACAACAATAGCGATTATTATTGGTATTTTAGTCGCTAATGTTACTCATCCCGGTACCTTTATCGACATTCATAGTCTAAAAGGTTCGGATATTAGCCAATATACGGCGACTGCAAAAACAGCCAAACATTCGGGTATTTGGTCAATCTTGATGAGTATCATCCCAACTAACATCTTCGCCTCACTCGGAAAAGGCGATATGTTACCGATCATCTTCTTCTCCGTATTGTTCGGATTAGGAACTGCTTCAATTGGCAAGCAAGGTAAAATCATTACTGACTTTTTGAATGCCGTTGCCAATGTTATGTTCAAAGTAACTAATTGGGTCATGCGCCTAGCTCCAATTGGTGTCTGTGCCTTAATTGGTGTCACGGTTGGTGAAATGGGTTTTAGTTCCCTTAAACCATTGTTATTATTCATTGTGATCGCCTATGCAACAATGGCTTTCTTCGTCTTTGTTGTCATGGCCGGAGTGGGACATTTGTTCCACGTTAAATTTTATGAAATGTTCAGAATTATTGAAAATGAAGTTACTTTAGCTTTTACGACCGCTAGTTCTGAGGCAGCTTTGCCTAAGATGATGGAAAAAATGCAAAAATATGGAGCATCAAAGGGAATTGTTTCTTTCGTTATTCCGACAGGTTATACTTTTAACCTTGATGGTTCAGCAATTTATCAATCATTAGCGGCATTATTCTTGGCACAAGCTTACAATATTCATTTGAGCCTTGGGCAACAAATTACCCTTGTGGTGGTTTTGATGTTAACATCAAAAGGGATGGCCGGAGTGCCAGGAGCCTCATTTGTTGTACTACTAGCCACAGTATCAACGATAGGCGTACCAATGCAAGGGTTGACCTTCATCGCTGGTATCGACCGTCTCGTAGATATGGGACGTACCGCAGTAAACGTTGTCGGCAATTCACTAGCAACGATTATTATTGCTAAGAGTGAAAAGGAATTTGATGAGGACAAACGAGAAAAGTACGTTGCATCCTACACACGCGGTGATTAAGCCCCGTGTAGAGTAGAACAATTTAAACACACGAAAAGCAGCTTATCAATTATTTATTTAATTGGTAGGCTGTTTTTTATTTCTGAATGGTTGGGCGAATAACGATCTCATTCATAGTCGTATCTTCAGGCGCGTCGATGGCAAAAGCAATCGTATTAGCAATTCGGTCGGCACCGATGGCATAATCTTTATAAAATTGATCCAATTGTGCTTTAGTTTCGGGATCCTTCACGTGTTCAGTCAATTCCGTAACGACGGCACCTGGTGAGATCACGGTGACACGAATATTGCTTTTAGCAGCTGCTTCTTCTTGCCGTAAACCTTCACTAATGGCTCTGACAGCAAATTTAGTTGCAGAATAGACGCCGGAGCCAATACTGATAGCGTGACCAGCTACGGAAGCCAGATTGATGATTTGACCGCTTTTTTGCTTACGCATGATTGGTAAAACCGCATCGATTCCGTAAAGAGTTCCCTTGATATTTACGTCGATCATTTTGTCCCATTCTTCGACACGACCCTTAATAAATTCTGAACGAGGCATTAATCCAGCGTTGTTGATCCAAACGTCAATGCGTCCATATTCAGATATAGCCTTTTTAGCTAATTCTTGAACTTGCTCTAAATCTGTAACGTCAGTTTGAACAGCAATTGCCGAACCATTTTCTTGTTGAATTTCAGTGGCAATTTTTTGCAAACGTTTCTTTCTTCTGGCAGCTAGAACAATCTTATTATTTTTAGTAGCTAATAGTTTTGCACAAGCAGCACCAATTCCACTAGAAGCACCGGTAATGACAATAACTTTTTCAGACATAAAAAAATCTCCCTTGAATTTATATTTCAAAGGAGATTTTAGTTCATTAATAAGTCGATAGTTAATTTATAAGTTTTACAATTTGGCATTACCGCATCGAGATTGTTAAAACAATGGCATTCATTAGGATGTGGCTGCCGGCACTGGCATAAATGTTTTTAGATTTGTAATAGATGAATGAGAACCATAATCCCATAGCGACATAAATTAAGAATCTAGTATCTTGATGCATGAAAGCAAATAAGAATGCCGAGATAATAGCAGCAATGTAAATATTTGTTGGTTTGATCAAGTTACCGAAAAACAATCTGCGAAAGACGATTTCCTCCATGATTGGAGCACAGATCAAAACATAAACGAAATAGTAGGGATAAGTTTTGACCATTAATAATAATTGCATCGTGTTTTGCGATTGGGTACTGGCGTGGAAAATTAGTTGGTCAATAAAACCGACCCCGTATTGCAAAACGATTGCTCCAATCGTTCCTAAGATGATCCATTGGAGATTGTGATTTAGATCAGTTGTTTTTTCAAAATCGAATTTCTGATCTTTTTTCACTAAATACATCATGATTCCGGTGGCGATAATTGCACCTAAAGTTAATAGGACAAAATACAGGCTACCAGTGACTTTCAGCATGTTCAAAACGGAACCTAAAAGTAATAGTAGGATGTAAGTTAATAGTGTAAAAAATTGATTTTTTGGAAATGCCATGATAACTCCTTTAATTTTTAGAGGTAAATACTTGCATGTTTTCAATAAAATGTTAATATAAAACTTGTGATTAGCACAAGAGATGTTCGAGTGCTAAATATAAAAATAAAAACAGAAATAATAATAATCGGAGGGATTCAAATTGTTAAAACCACTTGGAGATAGAGTAATTGTAACAGTCGATAAAGAAGAAGAAAAGACAGTCGGTGGTATTGTTTTAGCAAATAACGCTAAAGAAAAGCCTCAAACAGCTGAAGTTGTTGCTGTAGGTGACGGCTTAGTTACTGACGATGGAAAGAAATTGCCTATGAGTGTTAAAAAAGGCGATAAGATTCTATTTGATAAATACTCAGGCTCAACAGTTAAGTACGAAGACAATGAATATTTAATCCTTCATGAAAAAGATATCATGGCAATCGTTGAATAATTTTAAAAAATAATTTTTTAATCAATTATGAAATAATTTACGGAGTGTGAAAATTAATGGCAAAACAAATTAAGTTTTCAGAAGATGCACGTTCAAAGATGCTTGAAGGTGTTAATAAATTAGCAGACACAGTTAAGACAACTATCGGACCTAAGGGTAGAAATGTTGTTCTTGAAAAGAGTTACGGTGCTCCAGAAATCACAAATGATGGTGTTACTATCGCTAAGAGTATCGAATTAGAAGACCACTTCGAAAACATGGGTGCTAAGCTTGTTTCTGAAGTTGCTTCAAAGACTAACGACATTGCTGGTGACGGTACTACTACAGCTACTGTTTTGGCCCAAGCAATCGTTAAAGAAGGTATGAAGAACGTTACAGCCGGTGCTAACCCTGTTGGTATCAGAACTGGTATCGAGAAGGCTACAAAGGCTGCTGTCGATGAACTTCACAATATTTCTCACAAGGTTTCAGGTAAGAGTGATATTGCTCAAGTAGCTTCAGTTTCATCAGCTAGTGAAGAAACTGGTAAGTTGATTGCTGACGCTATGGAAAAAGTTGGTAACGATGGTGTTATCACAATTGAAGAATCAAAGGGTATCGATACAACGCTAGACGTTGTTGAAGGTATGCAATTCGACCGTGGATACATTTCACAATACATGGTTACAGATAACGACAAGATGGAAGCTGATCTTGACAATCCTTACATCTTGATCACTGACAAGAAGATCTCAAATATCCAAGACATTTTGCCATTACTACAAAAGATCGTTCAACAAGGTAAGTCACTACTTATCATTGCTGATGACATTGATGGTGAAGCATTACCAACACTTGTTTTGAACAAGATTCGTGGTACATTCAACGTTGTTGCTGTTAAGGCACCTGGCTTTGGTGACCGTCGTAAGGCTCAACTTGAAGATATCGCTACATTAACTGGTGGTACAGTTATTACTTCTGATCTTGGTCTTGAACTAAAAGACACAACAATGGATCAACTAGGTCAAGCTGGTAAGGTTACTGTTACAAAGGACAACACAACAATTGTTGAAGGTTCAGGTAACAAGGACGCCATCAGCGAACGTGTTGATTTGATCAAGAAGCAAATCGCTGAAACAACTTCTGACTTTGACAAGGAAAAGCTTCAAGAACGTTTGGCTAAATTAGCCGGTGGTGTTGCTGTTGTTAAAGTTGGTGCTGCTACTGAAACAGAACTTAAAGAACGTAAGTACAGAATTGAAGATGCTCTAAACGCTACACGTGCCGCTGTTGAAGAAGGCTACGTTGCTGGTGGTGGTACAGCTTTGATGAACGTACTAGATAAGGTTAAGGCTCTTAAAGAAGAAGGAGACGTTCAAACAGGTATCAATATCGTTGCCCGTGCTCTTGAAGAACCACTACGTCAAATCGCTGAAAATGCTGGTTATGAAGGTTCAGTTATCGTTGAACACATCAAGAACCAAGATAACGAAATTGGATTCAATGCTGCTACTGACAAGTGGGAAAACATGGTAGACGCCGGAATCATCGACCCAACTAAGGTTACACGTTCAGCTCTACAAAATGCCGCTAGTGTTGCTGCCTTGTTGTTGACAACAGAAGCTGTTGTTGCAGACAAGCCAGAACCAAAGGATAATAATGCCGCTGCTGGTGCAGGTAATCCTGCAGCCGGTGGTATGGGCGGTATGATGTAATTTAATCATATGAATAAATATTAAAAAGCGCTGGTAATTTACTAGCGCTTTTTTCATGCTCTAAAAAAGTATAGAATTAGATACCGTTAGAAAAATGAAAAGAGAAACGAATGGATAAAATAGAATTTGGTCGTAAAATCAATTATGTACCGGCACTAATCAGTTGCGTGATTGGAATTATTGTTGGTATTGGGATACAAATTTTTACTAAAATAGCTCTGTTAGCGATAATCCTAGCAATCACTGCATTGGTCGTCGTGGCTTTGTTATTTACGCGTAGTATGTATGATTTCTTCGGACACTGGGAAATTGATTCTGAGGGGATACAAAATACCGATTACCAAAATTTTGGTGTGCGGTTTCAGGCAGTATTGTTTCCGTTCACTGAAAGTAGAGTCCGTTTTAAATTTAGTGACATTAAGAGTATGACAGTTATCGTCGGTAAAGATATGAACGCTCCGTCAAATATTTTAGGTGGTTCATTTTATGCACCTAAGAAGATTATGTTTCATTTACCTACACCTTATTACATGGAAGTTCATTTAAAAGACGGTCGTCAAGTTAATTTGGATTTGTCAGCTGATTGGGATGATACTGAAGTTATCGGTTATATCGTTGATTTCATCGGTTCAGAAGCTGGAATTGATGTGGGGATGATCAAGCAATCTAATTAGAGTGTGAAAGACAACGGTTAGGAGTCGGTAGATAGCCTAGCTTTCCACTTTATGCGCGTACTTTGCGTATGAAGTGGAAAGCGTAGCTATATGTTGACTCCTGTTGTCTTTCACGCGTTTTAGAGCGCAAAAAAGAGTGAGAATTTTCTCACTCTTTTTTGTTACTCCACTACTGAATCAGCGATGGTCCAAGTAACTTGACCACTGTATTGACCGGATGTGGCTGTTTTTGGAATACGTAATTGCCATTTATTTAAGCCAACGTATTGGGTTAGATTGATTGGATCAGGTGAACCGTTGATAGTTTTATCGGTAATTGGGACTCCGGATGGTGATAATGGTGTCCACTCATTGGTTTCATCTTGGGAATTATTGTTGAGTGATAGGGATATACCATCATCCTGAATTAATTTTTCACTACCATTGGTTATAGCTTGGTCGCTTTCGTTGTCATAGCTGACTAAGACTTGGAAGGGGGTCTCTTCGCTGTGGCTGACGATTAGGTTTCCTTTGGTCTGCTTATTGGTCAACGTTTTCTCAGTACCAGTTGAGTTGATGCTTCCAAAGTCGATAAATTCGGGAACTTCAATGAAGGATGTGGTTGGTTCTGGGGGATGAACGTTGATATAGATAGTATCTGATGGTCCGATGGTTAGTGCTTTGCTATTAAGATCTTTGACATTTCGCATGGCGGCACTATTTTGAATCTTTTCTTCAAGGGTACTATTTACGGTAACTTTATAAGTAAAAATATTTGCTTGGTTAGCAGGTGTGTATGTTCCTATATATAGACCACTTGTTGAGATAGAATCTGAAGCTAATACGCCGTTTACATGTACACTACCAGATATTAGTGATAATTTGTCCCTTTTATCATTAAGGCTGTCCTTTTTATGGGTAATTGGATCTACATAGTCGTTAAGGTCATTGAGATATATGGCATCTTGAGCGATACCTGTACTAACGATGAATTCAGATTTAATTTCCAAAATATCTCCAGTAGTTGCGTCTACTGTTTGAGCAAACTCACTATTAGGATCAGCGGTGATATTACGGACTTGGTGATTGAAAAGATAAGAGTAATCTGGTTTTACAACCGGAATTTCAACGGTATCTTCATAAGTCTTGCTATCACTAAAGCCTTTATTATAACCAGTAAAGCTAACTGTATTACTGATCTTTCCATTTACTAAATCGAAGGCCGCCTTATTGTTGATCGTTGCGTCAAAAGTATAGGTTGCTGTCTCACCATCGGAGATACTGGCATTAGTAGGGCTATAATTAATGTCATTTCCATCTGCTAGGATACTATTTGGATCAATAGTTAAGCTGTCTGGTAAGTTATCTTTAATATTAGTTATTATCCAATTAGAACCGTAACCATCATTTCTTACTGATAAAGTAAAGCGGAGTTTATCACCAACATTGTTAGTTCCATCAGTTGAAGTAAGGTTCTTGTAAGTTTTTTTGACGGTTGGAATAGCATAAGGCTTAACCGTGGCACCAATGTTTGAGACGAATTTTGCGACACCACCTGGAGCAAGTTTAGTGTAAGGCCATCTTAGAATGTAAGACGTATCTTGTTTTCCATTACCGTCGACGATTTTATATTCTTGACCGGAATTACTTTTACCAATCAAGAGATTTTGATTAGCCACGGCGTTAGTGTCACCGACTTGATCTTTAGTGGGTTTGTTATCTGCCACAACGGGAAGACTGGGGGACTGAATGGCAGAATTAGTGGAGCCATATTGCATCCCTTTTTGACTCCAGTTATCGGGATAAGCCAAAACTCGACCCATGAAATCTTTGAATCCTCCATCAACATTGTTAGTAATAAATAGTTTTGATTCAGAAGATTTAATACCACTTTCAATGTACAAGCCTAAGCCACCACCGATGGCAAACATAGGAACGTTATCAACCGCACTGATATTATCATTATTAGGATCTAGTCCAGTATCTTCACCAAAGAAAGGCTGAAAAGTCGCATCACCGGTTTGAGGGTTGTAAACGTATAGTTCACGTTGAACAACTGGTGATCCACTAGGAGATGGTCTAAGAACTACTTCATAGAAGAGATTTTTCGCCGAAAAATGCCCGACCATTTTAAATATCTTTCGACCTCTCTTATCGGTAGCACTGTAAAAGAGTTTATATATTCCACCATTGGATGAATCAATTTGTGATGATTTTACTAGTAAATTGTTAGTTTGATAAAATGGAGCAGATGTTGTGCTGCTTTCCAGTAGTGCAAAGTCAATTGAAGAAATTGAAGCATTTTCTGGAGAACCACCAATATAGGAGTTGTCACCTTGGTGTAGGATACCGTAATATTTGCCATTATCGTCGAGAAAAATGTTTATTTTAGAATGGGTTATGTTAGGAATTTTGTTCGTAAAACTATAAGTACTTTCTCGTGAGATAGTTTTGTCGCCGGCCTTAACATTACCATTGGCATCACGGGCGGCCCCGAAAGTATAACCAAGAGAGACATTTCCACCAATGGGAATTCTCCCAATTTCATTACTTGCCACGTCACTTTTTTGTTGCCAGTTGGTAACGCCGTCGTATTGTCGCATAATTTTTTCCGCATTCATGACGGCAGTTTTTGAGGTTGCGGCATTAACCCTTGTTGAATTAAAAGTTAGGATCATTAATAAAATGGTAAAAACTAGTAAAAATATTTTGGGAACTGATTGATGTCCTTTCATTTTATTTCCCCCATAAAAATATATTTATATACAAAATCCTTATCATTAAATGTATTTATACAATATATATTATATAGTGAAATAATTATCAAAGTATTTCAATTACTAGATGCTTTTCTTTCATAAAATGAAATAAGCCATTATTCCTAATTTAAATTTAGAAATAATGGCTTATTTATTGAAACGAGTTACACAAGCCAGGCTCGGCCATATAGCCTAATCGGGCTTGTTTCACTCTCTATTTTAACTAACTGTATCGGCAATGGTCCATGTCACTTGGCCACTATATTTGCCAGATTCAGCTGTGCCAGGAACTCTTAGTTTCCATTTCTTTAAACCGACATATTTGGTTAAATCGAGTTCATCACTAGATCCGGTGAAATCTTTATTGGCAATCGGAACTCCAGTTTTTGAAAGTGGCATCCAATCGTCTTGAGATTCGTTGGCGTTGTTGTTGAACATTAACAATAAACCATTGTCTTGAACTAACTTCTCATTACCGTTATTTAAAGCTTGATCACCGTCGTTGTCGTAACTGACTAAAACTTCAAATGGGGTTTCAGCACTGTGACTGACGATGAGATTACCTTTGGTTTGCTTGTTTATCAGCATTCTTTCATTACCAGTTGAATTGATGCTACCAAAATCAATCAGCTCGGGAACTTCAACAAAGGAAGTTGAGGGGATATCTTCTTGAACATTGATTGAAGCCTTATCGGAAAGTAAATTGTCATAAGTGCCAGAACTGGATGTAACGGAATTCATGTTGGCTCTATTTTCGATAGTTCCTGAAGTGGATTTATTGACTTTGGCCCGGAATATGATGGTATTAGAAGCATTGGCAGTTGTCTTAGGTAAAGAAATTCCACCACTGATACTGTCAGGTTGTTGTCCACCATTTAGAGTTACACTACCAGAAACTAACGATAACTCACTATTATCAAGAATGTTCTTATAGATTGCTCGGGCCGAAATATCTTGTGTACCTTTGAAAATAGATTTGAATTCGACAATATCCCCTTGGTGAGCATTTACGCTGCTATAAAAATCAGTACCATTTGGATCGGTGGTGACATTGCGAACCTGGTTTGTAAATGAATAATTAAATCCGGTAGTATTGATTGGAATATTAACCGAGTCAGTAAAAGTTTTATTGTCTTTATTAGTGTCAGCGTTGAAACCGGTAAATGATGCTTCATTGACTAAGTTTTTTGAACTATTAACGGACAATGGAGCCTTATTGTTCACTGTTGCAGTGAAAGTGACATAGTATTGATCTTTTTCTTTTAAAACAGTATTAGCGGGAGTATAGTCCAAAGTGTCACCCGTCACATACATACTAGGAACAGTACCAGATGCGATAGTTTTTTCAGTATCTTGTTGATTCTCATTAGATCCAGAAGTTGTCATTTCAGTCCATTTGTAATTGATTGAACTTGAATCGATATCTAGCCCTTCTGGTAGAGCATCTCTGATATTTGTCAAAGACCAATTAGACTTTAGACCATCATTTTTAGCTTTCAGGGTGAATTTTAATTTGTCACCGATATGAACTAAGCCATCAGAGTGTGAAGTCGTGTCAGTGTAAGTCTTTGAAACAGAAGGAATCGGATAACCAGCTAAAGTTGCGCCCATGGTTGATGCATAGTGAGCGGTTTGTCCAGGCTTTAAAGGTTCGTTTGCTGTGGTTATTGGCCATCTCAATGTATATGCAGAATCTTGTAGTCTGTCGCCATTTTTTCCATTAACAACTGGATAGAGGGTATTTGAATTAGCTGTTGTACCATAAAGTAGTTTTGATCCAGCAGGACGACCATTATCACCATTAGAAGAGTCGTTGTATTTCAAGTTAGGACTAGCGATTTGTCCGCCATTGTACACTTCAGCATATCCTTTTAAATTCCAGAGACCAGAGTCGACATAGGCTTTTCCCATATAACTGTTAAAGCCATCAGCGACGTTATTGGTGACATAGAGTTTTGAACCACTATTTGAAGGAGTTTGCGTATCATACATGTACAGACCTTCATCGTTTCCAATAGCATAAAGTGGCACATCATCGATAATTGAAGGGTCTTTACCTAAAGCAGTGTCCTCACCAAAATATACTTGGAATAGTTTCATATCACTTGTTGTATTGTTGTAGAGATACAATTCTCTTTGAACAATTGGAGCCCCTGATGGATTGGGACGAAGGACAACTTCAGCATACATATTTGACGGATTATTCAGTTTCCCACCAATTTTTAAAACAGTTTGTTGTTTAGAGTCAGTACCAGTAGCAAAAACTTTATTGCTCATTTGGCCCATGACCCCATAGTTAGCACCTGAAAGAGCAAGACTACCAGTAACTACGGCAAAGTCCAAAGAAGAATCTGAAGCCGTATAAGGTTGTCCGCCAGAACCGATATAGGCATTTTTATTTTGATGAATAATACCGTAATATTGATTGTTGTGTTCAAGAAAAATATTTATTTTGGAATATGTTTGTAAGCCTTGTGAAATTTTATGGTCGGTCGCAATGGTAGTGTCACCAGCCATAACAGTTCCGCTTTGGTTTTGAGCAGCCCCAAACGTGTAATCGAGCGATAAGCCGTCACCAATAGGAATTTTTCCAATAACATTTTTGGGATTGGCAGTTTGAGTTTGGTAATTCCAATTTGAAACACCATCGTTGATTTTTTTCATGATAGCCACAGTGTCAGCTTGACTATCCGCATTTACCTTAATTAATGATTGAGTTCCGACTATTATGAACATTGCCAAAAATAGTAAAGGGAAGAGAATCACCCTCAACTGACTGTTCTTCATTTTGATTCCCCCGTAGTAGCACATTTATATAAAAACCCTTAATTTAAAATACATCTATACATTAAGTATTATAAAATTAGATAAATATATTTGTATCCCAGTTATTAAAGATTTTTCTTTCACAAATTGGATAAAAAGAAAGTGTATAATCTTTATTAATAATCTGGAGGGGGGAGATTTCATGATTGGAACTTTTTTTAACGTCACAATGATTTTGCTAGGCAGTTTTGCCGGCAGTTATTTTAAAAAGGGGATCAAACCCGCTTATAATGAGATTTTGACTCAAGCTTTAGGACTGGTTGCCATGGTAGTCGGAATTAACGCCGTGGTGCACAATATGCCAAAAAGCCACTATCCAGTCCTATTCATCGTTAGCCTGGCTATCGGTGGCGTGATTGGACAATGGCTTGATTTGGAAAAACATTTTGACAACTTGGTTGGAAGATTTTCCAAACCTAGCACAGATGGGAAAGCAAATTTGGCCGAAGGATTGGCGACTGGGATATTACTCTACTGTATTGGGTCGCTGTCGATTTTGGGACCAATCCAAGCCGCACTGAATAAGGATTACACCTTCCTGTTCACTAACGGAATGCTTGACGGAATCACTTCAATTGTCTTGGCATCAACTTTTGGATTAGGGATGGCCTTCGCCGCTGTAGCAGTCTTCTGTTGGCAAGGGAGCATTTACTTAATCGCCATGTTGCTGCAAAATTCCATCAACACCGATATGATCACCGAGTTGACTGTGGTTGGGGGAATCTTGATTTTGGCATCAGGATTAGGATTGTTGAATATTAAGAAAATTAAAGTGTTGAATCTTTTGCCTTCGTTGATAGTGCCGATTGTTGTGGTTGCTGTTTTGGGGTTGTTTTAAAAAAGTCAGATAATTGGTCTGGCTTTTTTGTTTGCGTTGATTTGTGATTTATATGTTTAAAAATATTATTTCAGAAATTTTAGTAATGAAAAAAATTTTAATCAATTATTCCGTAATTTAGGGCTCTTTTTTTGATAAGATAAAGAAAAGTGTGTAAAAAATAATTTACAATCGCAATCGAATCTTTACATTGTTTAGGGGGGTATCAATTGTGATAGAAACTAATGAATTGAAATTCGAAGATACGTTAATTAACCATTTGGTTAGTTTGGGTGGAACAAAGCAATGGGATTATCATCCTGAAATTAAAACAACTGATGACTTGTGGGCTAATTTTAAGAAAATTGTCGAACAACACAATCAAGATCGTTTGGATGCACCTTTGACAAAGTCAGAGTTTCAACAAATTAAGGTCATTATTGGACAATTAGAAACACCTTATCAGGCTGGACAATTCTTATATGGTATGAATGGAATTTCTCAAGTTGAAGTTGATTTAGATAATGGTAAGCACGTTTATCTAAAAATATTTGACCAAGATAACATTGGTGCTGGGGATACAATCTATCAAATTGTTAATCAAATTGAACGACCAGCAGTCATTCCAGGACGAAAAAATCGTCGTTTTGACACCACTCTATTGATTAACGGATTGCCAATTTTACAAATTGAAGAAAAGGCTGATGGTCATGATGCTAAGGAAGCCTTGAATCAGATGCATCAGTATATTGAAGAGCGACAATATACCGATATATTCTCCACTGTACAAATATTGGTTGCTATTACACCTCATGACAGTAGATATATGGCGAATACCACAGTTGATAAATTTAATACTGATTTTGCTTTTCGCTGGCAAAAAGCTGAGGACAATAGGCCAGTATTTGATTGGCGAGAATTTTCCAATTATATGCTGTCAATACCAATGGCACATCAAATGGCCACTAACTATATGATTTTGGACGGAACACCCAAGCATCAAATGATTAAAGCTATGAGACCGTATCAAGTTTATGCTACCCAGCGAGTTATTAGAAAGTTACGTGAACATAGTTTTGGCATTGATGGTCAAGGAATTGGCTACGTCTGGCACACAACTGGTTCGGGTAAGACAATCAGTTCATTTAAGGCAGCGTGGTTGGCGTCACGTTTACCTAACGTTGATAAAGTTGTTTTCTTAGTTGATAGAATCGCTTTAACTAATCAAACAGTTGATGAATACAAAGCTTATGATCCGGAGAATATTGAAGATAGTAACGGTGGAGTTGTTACCGATACAGCTAATCGTTGGGTTTTATCAAGAAAATTATCCAAAAAGGGCAATGGAATTATTGTTACATCTACTCAGAAGATGGATTCAATGGTTCAAGATAAAAAATTCGAACGTATCAATAAAAATATTGTTTTTATCGTTGATGAAGCCCATCGTTCAACTTCTGGAGATATGTTGAAACGAATCAAAGATGGATTTCCAAAATCTGCTTGGGTAGGTTATACAGGTACGCCAGTGTTTGATGAACATCCTACTACTCAAGAAGTTTTTGGTGATTTAATTCATGCTTATACGATTAGGGATGCCATTGCTGACGGTAATGTTTTAGGATTCAAAGTTGATTTTGAAACAACCCTTTCAGATTCAGTTTTACGTGATCAATATTTACCTGAATATTTTAAAGGACGTTATCCAGGTATATCAGACGAAGATATCGAAATGCGAATTGATAATATGACTGATGCAGATATGGACGATACTATTGAGCCTTCAGTTTATGATAATAACCAAAAACACGTTAAGTTGGTAGTCGATGATATTATCAAAAATTGGAATAAACGATCACGTCAAGGTAAATATAATGCTATCTTAACAACTCATGTTGGCGGTGGGAAGGCTTCTACACCAATGGCAATGATGTATTATCGAGAATTTAAAAAACGTGATTCTGGCTTAAAAGTGGGAATAACTTTTAGTCAAACGACATCAAATAGCGATAAACAATTGAAAAATAATCAAGATTTACGCGAAGCTATGACAGATTACAATAAAGAATTTGGGACTAGTTTTGGTGATCAAGATGTTAAAGACTACACAGCTCAAGTAGTTTCCAGATTAAACCGGACTATTGATGATGGTAAATATTTTGATATTGTAATCGTTGTTGATCAGTTGCTCACTGGTTTCAATGCCCCACAAATGAATACGCTGTATGTTGATCGTACGCTGCATGGTTCCGCATTGATTCAAGCTTATTCAAGAACTAACCGTGTTTATGATATGCAAACAAAACCTTTTGGACGAATTGTTAACTATCGTTGGCCTCATCAAACTGAGAAATTGATGAAAGAGGCTTTAGCTGTATACGCAAATCGAGATTCAGCGAATATTCAATTAGATTTGATTGATGATAGACCTGGAATAATGGCCAAACCTTACAATGAGGTCAAATCTGAATTAAAAAAGGTTACAACGCAGTTGAATGATTTTTCTGATGGTTTTGCAAGAATTCCTCAAGAGGATAATAGAATTGAAGAAATGTATTCCGCGTTACGTAAGTATAACCATTTGATGGCTATGGCTAAACAAGATGATGAATATGACGATAAAAATCCTGAGATTCTTCTACATGAATTAGGAATGGATAGCAATTCTGAAGAAATTTTAACCACTACTCTAAGTAACCAATTGAAAAAAGAAATTGCTCGAATTCATCATGTTGATATAGAGCAAATTGATCTTGAGATGGAACACGTTAAAGCTATTAGAGTAAATTATGATTATTTAGAAGAGTTGATTGCTAACTTAATGAATCAATACCATGAGTCTGATTTAGAAAATGCCAATAAGACGGCAAAGGAAATTAAGTCAATTTCCGATAAAGTTGATAATCGTAAGTATGCTGAACAGATTAATCAATTTACCGATGACATTTTGAATGGCAATGTCAGGTACACAGATGTATATCCAGTAAAACAAACAGAAATTAAAGATTTGGTTTCTGGACATAATGAAATGCGTTTAAGAAATGAGATTTTTGATTACAAAAAGAATTGGGGCTTAACTGACATTGAATCGTCACAAGAAATCAATAAACTAGTTTCGGATCATGTCAAAGATGCTGATGATCTGAACATCAATGGGGCACTAGATGAAATAGTCAAAGAAGCTTGTGTTGTTTATCAAACGGATGCTGAGTCCGAAGAAATCAAACAACTTTCAAAAATTAAATATCGTACTCACTTGAGAAGAAGTTTTAAAAAATTTGCAGATCAAATGGTTGATAAATATTAGGAGAAATTATGAGTAAAGCACAAGAGATAACTAGTCAAATTTGGGAAATGGCAAACAGGTTGCGAAGCAATATGGATGCCAGTGAATATCGTAATTATATTTTAGGATTTATGTTTTATCGTTATTTGTCAGAGCATCAAGAAGAACGTATGGTTCAAAATGATCTAATTGATGTAGAGGAAGGGCAAAGTATTAATGATGCTTATCTTGAACAAGCTAGTGGGGATGATCTAAATGATTATCTAGAAGAGTTGGCCGATTCTTTAGGTTATGCTATTTCTCCACAGTACACATGGCAAACAATTGTAAATAAAGTAAATGATAATACAATTGCACCATCAGATTTTCAAGATATGTTAGATAGTTTTAACCACAATGTAGATTTGAACAGAAATGCCAAACAAGATTTTCATGGCGTTTTTGCTGATATGAATTTGGGCAATTCAAGATTGGGTCAAACTACTGCTGCTAGGGCAAAAGCATTAGTTGAAATTGTTAATTTAGTTGATGAAGTACAATACAAAGATGATGACGGTCATGATATTTTAGGTGATATTTATGAATATTTGATTGCTCAGTTTGCTGGGAATTCCGGTAAAAAAGCTGGAGAATTTTATACCCCTCATCAAGTTTCAGAAGTTCTAGCTAAATTGGTAACGATTGATTTGGACTCGAATGAAGATAAGCCAAGTGTCTATGATTTTGCCTGTGGTTCTGGATCACTATTATTGACAGTTCAAGAGCAAATAAAAGATCGAAGTTTGTTCTATTATGGTCAAGAATTGAATACTACAACATATAACTTAGCTCGTATGAATTTAATGATGCATGATGTTCCATATATGAATATGGATTTACGTAATGCGGATACTTTGGAGAGCGATTGGCCAGATGGAATTGATTCTGATGGTGTCGATCATCCGAGAAGTTTTGATATGGTTGTTGCTAATCCACCATACTCAGCTCATTGGGATAACAATGATAATAAGATGAAGGATCCGCGTTTTAAAGAATATGGTGGTTTAGCTCCAAAGACTAAAGCTGACTATGCCTTCTTACTTCATGGTTTATATCACTTGAGTAATGAAGGAACTATGGCAATCGTTTTGCCTCATGGAGTTTTGTTCCGTGGGGCTAAAGAAGAAAAGATTCGTAAAGCATTACTTAACAAAAATCAGATTGATGCAGTGATTGGTTTGCCAGCCGGATTATTTTATTCTACTGGTATTCCGACATTAGTGATGGTTTTGAAAAAGAATAAAACTAATAAAGATGTTATGTTCATTGACGCAAGTAACAATTTTGAAAAAGGTAAAAATCAAAATATTCTTCGTGATGATGATATTAACAAGATTATTGACACTTACAAAGAACGTAAAGATGTTGATAAATATGCTCACGTTGCTCCTATGAGTGAAATTGAGGAAAATGATTTTAATTTGAATATCCCTCGTTATGTTGATACCTTCGAACCTGAACCAGAAATTGATTTAGGAGATATTACTAAAGAGATTAAAGAGAATAACAAAAAAATTATGGAAAATAAAAATGAGTTGCTTTCAATGATGAAAGAACTCACTTCTTCTGATGAAAAAACTCAAAAAGACCTTGATGATTTTATCTCTATGTTAAGTGATGAGGTGAATAACCATGGATAAAAAGATGGTGCCTGAGGTACGGTTTAAAGGCTTTACTGACGATTGGGAACAGCACAAGTTAGGAGAGTTTTATGATTTTAAAAATGGATTGAACAAAGAAAAAGCTTTTTTTGGTTCTGGTGTGCCAATAGTAAATTTTGTAGATGTATTTCACAATAGAATCTTGATGCCGGACATGCTAATGGGCCGTGTGACGCTGACTGAAAAAGAGATAAAGAATCATGAAGTTAAACAAGGAGATATCTTCTTTACTAGGACGTCTGAAACGATTAATGAAATTGGTTATCCATCTGTAATGCTTGGTGTACCTGATTGCACAGTTTTTAGTGGCTTCGTATTACGAGGACGTGCTATCGGAGATGATCCTTTAAACAATCTTTTTAAAAGTTATATTTTTTTCACAGAACATTTTCGTAAAGAGATGATCAAAAAAAGTTCCATGACGACAAGAGCATTAACTTCTGGAACGGCCCTTAAAGAAATGAATATTAAATTTCCGGCGTTAGAAAATGAGCAAATAAGTATAGGGACGTTATTTAAACATTTAGATGTTATTATTGCTCTACAACAACAGCAGTTAGATCTATATACCAAGCTAAAAAAAGGGCTATTGCAGAAATTATTCCCTAAAGATGGGGAAAAAGTGCCTGAGATTAGATTTACTGATTTTCATGATGATTGGAAACAGCAGTACCTTTCAAATCTTACCACTATGCATGCAAGGATTGGTTGGCAAAATTTAAGGACATCGGAATTCTTGAATGAAGGTAAGTACGTTCTTATAACTGGAACTGACTTTAAAGATGGCAATATTGACTACTCTAATATTCATTTTGTTAGTAAAGAACGTTTCGATCAAGATAAAAAAATTCAAGTTCAAAACGGTAGTATCTTAATTACTAAGGATGGAACTCTTGGCAAAGTGGCATATGTACAAGGGTTATCAGCACCTGCTACACTAAATGCTGGAGTATTTAACGTAATTATTAGGAAAAATATCAATGTAAATAGTAAATATCTTTTTCACTATTTAAGTGCTCCTTTTTTATTAAAGTTTGCTTCTACACATTCTACCGGTGGAACTATTAAACATTTAAATCAAAATGTTTTAACCAAATTTCCAATCCCTATTTCAAGTTTAAATGAACAGAATAAAATATCGGATTTACTCACATTATTAAATAATTCGATTACTCTACAACAGAGAAATCTGGATAAACTTAAATTATTAAAACAATTTCTTTTAGAAAAACTTTTCATCTAAATAAAAAGGCAAACACAACAACTTAAATTATTGTGTTTGCCTTTTTACATTAGTTGAGCCATCTGACGCATTATCTTTTCACTATCCTGCGTTTCTAACTCTTGAATAATGTGTAAGTAAGTATCCTGAGTAGTAGTCATATTAGAGTGTCCAAGCCTTTTTGCAACACTAGCAATCGAAACGCCAGCGAATAAGAGAATTGAAGCGTGAGTATGTCTTAATCCATGAACGGTTATTTCTGGAACTCCTGCTCGTTTACAAAGAACTGTTAAACGATTATTTATGGTTGAATTAAAAACTCTTTGTTTAATGAAGATAGGTTTATCTTCAGGCAAATCTTTTATCATTTGAGAAAACTGCATGGCAATTTGCCAATCCAATTGAATTTTTCTAATTGATGAAAAATTTTTGGTTGGTTGGAAATTTCCTATTGTTGATCGGTAATTCCAAGTTTTATCAACGTTCAACAATTGTTTAGAAAAATCGAAATCATTTGGCGTGATTGCTAAAGCTTCAGCAAAACGCAATCCTGTTTTTGCGACTAATAAAATATACCAATCCCAGTTTAATTCTGTTCCCAAATCGAGTTGCCGAATTAATTGCTGTAATTCATATTGATTTAAGAATTTTGGCTTCTTATTCCTAGGCTTTTTCCCCTTAATAATAATTTTTCGAGTCGGGTTCTGTTTGATCAATCCCTCGTCAACAGCATCCATAATCGCGCTCTTCACTTGATGATGAAAATCCTTAGTTGTCTGTTTCTCATGTTCCAAAGCATAATCATTAATCAGTTTCTGGTAACTTCGACGATTCAGATCACTCAACTTTAATTCAGGAGCTAATTTAGTAATCCACTTTAAACTCATATAATACTTATCCAGTGTGACTGACCTGATTGCGTTCACTTTATACAACTCAATCCACTCTTCATAATATCTGTAAAATAATTGTGATGATTTAGTTCTGGGCATAGAAAAAACCTCCGAATAATTTATATGGCATCAAATTTTGTGCCATTATTTATTATCCAGAAGTTGAAATTTAAAACAGCGGCGAATTTTATAATCAAGTTAGCCACTTTAGAAAAATGACAAAATAAAAACACCAAGACGTAAAAATCAGGTATCATTGGAGTTCTCACA